>CAZKGE010000064.1:0-10311 GCA_964552065.1 uncultured Oscillospiraceae bacterium
TTACCCCCTTTGGCGGGGTGCAGGGGCGGCGCCCCTGCGCGTCCCTCCGTACCCCCGTCCCCTCGTCCCCCCGTCCTCCCATCCCCCGTCCCACCGTTCCCCCCCATTGACAACTTTCCGCGTCCCACCTATGCTCTAACCATGGAAACGCCAAACCTTTTAAACTACAAAGCGATCTCGGTCATCGGCGCGGGCGGCAAGACGACGCTGTGCCTGGCGTTGACGCTGTCGCTGCCGGGAACGCGCGTGTTCACGGCGAGCACGCATATCTATGTGCCGGACGCGCTGGTTTCGCTGGAGAACCCGAGTGCTGCCGCGCTAAGAGCGGCGCTTGCCGCGCATGGCGCGGTGTGCGTCCACGGCCGCGCGGTGGAGACGGACAAGCCGCTGCCGTGGGTAAAGGTCGGTCCGCCGGAGCCGGATTCGATGGCGGCGGTATTTGCCGAAAGCGATTATGCCGTGATCGAGGCGGACGGCGCGAAGGGGCGGCTGCTCAAGGCGCACGGCGCGAACGAGCCGGTGGTCTTGCCGCAGACGGACCTCGTGCTCTGCGTGGCAAACCTTGGCGCGCTGGGGCGGCCGTTCTCCGAGGTTGCGCACCGCGTCGAGCAGGTCGGGCGCGTGTTCGGCAAGAGCGCGGATGCGATCGTGACGGAGGCGGATGTCGCCACAGCCGTCGCCGCGCCGCGGGGACTGCACAAAAACTACTGCGCCGTACTCAACTGCGCAGAGGACGAAGCGGCGGGCGGGCGCATAGGGGCGCTGCTTGCCGAGCAATATGGAATTCCGAGCTTTGTGATTCCCGCTTTCCCCGCGGACGAACCGTTAACGGACCGGATTGCCGCGCGGCTTTACTAGCGCGTGCAGCACGGGCACGAGCACGATGGCGACGAGCCCGGCCGTAAAGCCGCCGTTGAAGATGTTGAACCCGCCGTGGAACGCCGCGGTGTACGACACGCAGCACGCGTGCAGCGCGCCCGCAATCAGCCCGGCGACGGGACCGTACCGGCCGGTGATCGGCGAGAGCCCGGTCGCAAAGCACGCGCCGATGCAGATCACCTGGTCGCTGAGCCGCCACTCCGCCACGAGCGAAACGAGCGCGTACCCCGCCAGGATCGGCAGCATATTGCGCGGCGTCGTGCCGAGGCCGCACCAGCAGACAAGGCAGAGGATGCTGCCGACGGTCAGCCCGGACAGCGGCGCGCCGGCGGCGACGACGCACGCGATCGCGGCAAGCCCCAAAAGTCCGAAGTTGATCAGCACGCACGGCAATCCAAACTCCGTAACGTAGTCCTCTCGATACCCCGTGGTCGCAAGCAGTTTGCCGTAGCCGCGGAACGAGAAGCCGTTCGCGGCAAAGCCAGCGATCACGCACGCGACGAACAGCGCGCCGAAGAACACCGGAATAAACGGCAGCCTGCCATAGTACAGCGTCGAACAGAGCACGAACTCCGCGTCCGCGCCGAGCGGCGTCAGCGCGACCGTGCGGTAGATCGAGAACAGCACGAACGCGATCAGCCCCGCCGAGAGTCCGGCGTTATAGAGGTTGTACCCCTTGTGCATCGACAGCGTGTGCGCCGACAGCGGCACGATCAAAAACCCCGCGCCGGTGCCGAGCACGAGCGCGAGCGGGATGCTGACATACAGCGGGATCGGCACGTAATACGAGAACAGCATCTCGGACACAAACGGCGACAGCGCGCCCGCAAACAGCGCAAAATGCGCGTATTTTTTGAACGGCTCGCGCTTGACGAGGCAGTACAGGTACACGCCCGCCATCAGCGGCCAGATATTCATGCAGTTTTTGCCGAAGAACGCGATGCCGATCGAGTGAAAATAGGTGGCGATGTGCAAGCCGGACAGCTCCACGCGCGCAAGCGCGAACACGCCGCAGGTGATGACCCCGATGAGGCCCGCGTTCAGCCAGGCGCCGTTGACGCCGCCGACCGCGCACGCGTCGGTCAATAGCTGATGCGGGGAGAGCAAAATCTTTGCCAGGTTGGGCAAGAGCGTTTCAATCGGCCCCAGCAAAAGCGACGTTCCGACCAGCACGACGGAGAACAGCAGAAAGAACAGCAGGATCTCGTCGGAGTTTCGATGCGGTCTGATTTCATGCGCGTGTTCGTGCATATATAATTTTATATTAACGGATGCCGGCCGCCCGGCGCAAGAAAAGATTTGCCGCGCCCACAATTTCTCCTATTACCCCGGTTATGCGCTGTCGAAAGTTTAAACAGCGTGCAGGAATCGCACCGAATCGCGCCCGCCGCCCCCACGATCCGAAAATATGTGATATAATAGGCGCGCCATACCGGCAAAGGGGGGCGCCGCATGTATTTTGACGAATACGGGAACCGCGACAACCCGACCGTCGTGCTGCTGCACGGCGCGGGCATGACGGATTCGTTCGCGAACCAGTATTGTTTTTCGGACTGCTACCACCTCGTCGTGCCGCACCTGTACGGCAGCGGCCGCGAGGTCGCCACGCCCTACGACCCGCAGGCCTGCGCGCACGGCGCCGCCGAGATCGTTATGGGTCTCGGCAAATCCGGCGTGTCCGTCGTCGGCCACTCCGTAGGCGCCGAGGTCGCGCTGCTGCTCGTCACGCAGTTCGAGCCGCTGTTTTTGCGCGCCGCGTTCCTAAGCCCCTGGCTGTGCGCAAGCGAGCGCACGATCCACCGCTACGCGCGCCTTGCGAACTTTGCGAGCCGGCAGCTGCAAAGTGCCGCGCTCGTGCGCCTCAACGCCCGATACTGGCACCTCGACGAAAAGCAGGCCGCGTTCCTCGTCGAGTACGCCAAGAAGCTCACGCCGGAGCAGTACCGGCGCTTTTTTGAGCGCCGCGTATACCTCGACCGCCAGCCGCGCTACCCCTACCTCACCATCCCCATGCTCGCCGCCTGCGGCGCGCGCGAGGAGCGCGAGATCCGGGACTCCGTGCGCCGGCTCGGCGAGCGCAACAAGCGCTGCGAAACGCTCGTCCTCCGCGGCGCCGGCCACGACTTCCCGCAGCGCAAGGCGAATCGGCTGAACCCGGTTTTACTCGATTTTTTGCAAGCGGCGGTGTAGGGGGACGAAGGGACGGGAGTACGTTGCGGGCTCTGCCCGCAAACACCCGCCAAAGGGCCGAAGGCCCTTTGGAAACCCAAAATGTTCATCATCCTTTCGTCGGGTTTCCAAAGGGGGTTTCCTCCTTTGGCGGGAGTCTGAGGGCAGCGCCCTCAGCGTTCCCCGCGCGGGGGCAGCGCCCCCGCATCGTCTCCCATCTCGTTCCCCCGCATCCAAAACCTATGCGGGCCCCGGTTTCCCGGGGTCCGCGCTTTTTGTTTCCGCCCGTCCCGTCCGTCCCGCCTTACGAAAACTCCACGCGGTACACGACGATAAAGCTTGTGACGCGGTCGACCTCAACGAGATCCGTCGCGCCGTAGTATTGTTTCATATAATCGAGGAAGTGGCGGCTTAAATGGTTCTCCACGGTGGAAACGAAAAACACGTCGTCGCGGCGGAATACGTCCGGCGTAAACGCGTCGAGGCCGTTTGCGTGGATCTGCGCCTTCATCACGCCGGTGTACATGCCGGTGCCGCCCCAATCGAGCAAATTGATCGGCTTCGTGTCCGGATAGAGCATGTACGGATCGATGTCGTTGCCCACGTTGACGGCGCGGATGTAAATATTGCGGCGGTGCTCGATCGCGTACTGCTTAAGCTGGCGCGACGCGTGCAGCGTGTCGGCCGCGTCGTCGGAGGCGTCGAGCGCGGCAAGCGTTTTGATGCCGGAGAACAGCAGCGCCGCGGCAAACACGAGCGTTAAAACAAGATTGCGCTCGCGGTAGGCGCGCGGGCGATCCGCGCGCAGCGCACATTTTCCGTCGACGAGCAGCAGCGTGAGGATCAAAAGCCCCGCGGCGGTCGGGTATGCCAGCAGCAGATAGAGGCGCAGCAGAAACCGGCCCATGTAGCAAAGATAGAACGCGAGCAAAAAGCCGCCGAGCGCGCAGCAAAGCAGCGTGGCAAACTCCGGCCATTTTTCGCGCCGCCGGACAAAGCCGACGGTACCGACGGCAAGCAGGCAGAGCATCGGCAGGAGCGTGTATTTGATCTGCCCGTTGCCGCGGGCCATTTGCACACCCGTCCTGAGCGCATCGAGGAACCTGGCCTGTACGGAGCGGTCTGAGACGCTTGAATGCTCGGCAATGTAGTTCAGCGTGCCGGCATTGATGCGCGGGTCCATGAAGAACCGCGCCTCGGCCATATCGTACAGCGTCTCGTCCCAGCCGACGGCCTCATAGAGCGCGGGGTTTTCGTCGTACGAGTCGTGCGGATAGTCCATAAACTTGCTGCGCGCGGTGTCAAACGCGACGTAGTCCGCGCCGTTGATGCGCTCGATGCCCCAGGCGTTTGAGAGCACGAGCGCGAGCGCGGTCAGCGCCGCCGCCGCGGTAAACGGCGCGCGGATCCACAGCGCGCGCCTGCACGCAGCCCGTTCCGGCAGGCGCGCGGCGCGGACAAGCTGATATGCGGCCGAAAGCGCGAAAAACGGCAAAAGCGAAATGCCCGACGAATTGCGGAACAAAAAGCAGCCGGCAAGCAGCAGCAGAATCGGCAGCAGTGCGCCGACGGGCCGCCTCTCGTCGGTCTCGTCGAGGCCGAACGCGAGAAACAGCGCGAACGCGCCCGCGCCCAGGACGCCCGCCGTGAGCGTAAACGCCATGGTGACGAGCGCGTAGGAGAAGAACAGCAGCATCATCGCGGACGCGGCGAACAGCGGGAACACGAGCGGCAGCTTTTTATGCGCGCCCGCCTTGAGCACCGCGGCGGTCACGGCGGCGGAGCCCAGGTACAGCCCGCAAAAGTGCATAAGCGGCCACCAGCGCACGGCAGGCAGCAAGCGGTAGAGCCGGTTGACGAAAACGCCGAGCATCCAGTTGATGAACGGGTGCGACGCGTACGGCTCGCCGGTGAAATACCCCGCGAGCGTCTTGAGGATGTTCGTGTCGTCGTTGTTCAAAAACGTGATCAGGTGCGTCGCGCGGATGAGCAGGCACCAGACGGCCGCGAGCGCGCCGGCAAGGACCCAGCGCCCCGCGCGTGTATGATACAGCCTTTCGAAAAACGCCTTCATTGGTTCCCCTCCGTTTCCGGGGCCGCAACGCGGTACACGGCCACGCCGTCGATGACGGTATCGACAAGCTCGAGGCGCGCGCCCTCGCCGTACGCGCTTATTAGGTACGCCGCAAACGCCTTACAATCGCGGCTGTCCGGCTCGGTCACAAAATACACGCCGTCGCGCAAAAACACGTCCGCCGTGAACGCGCCAAGGCCCAGGCGCTCGAGCTGCAGCGCCTTTGCGCCCGTGTACGCCGTCGTGCCGCCCCAGTCGAGAAGGTTGGTTGGCTTTTGATCCGGGTACGTCGTGACCGCGTCGACGTTGTTGGCCACGCGCGTGTCGCGGATCAATACGTCGTCCGGGTGCGCGAGCGCGTATTGCATCAGCGCGCGCGATTTAGCCAGCAGCGCCGCGGAATCGTAGCTCAATGTAATGCGCGCGGACTTGTAGCCCGCAAACAGCAGGATAAGCAGCGCGAGCGCGGCGGCGGCGCGGCGCGCAGCCGCGCCGAGGCGCGAGCGCGGCGCGCCATTTAGCGCAGGCCGTATTGCAGACGGTTTTGCGGGCCGGGACCCGTTCGGGAAACCACCCTCCGCCCCATGCGACTCCGCATCCGGCTCCGCGCCCCCGGAAGGATTCGTCTCCCCTGCCCGCCGCGCGCACGCGCATAGCGCGAGGGAATCCGATGTGCCCGTCCCCGCCTCCGTCTCCCCTGCCCGCCGCGCGTACGCGTATAGCGCGAGGATGGCGGCGGAGAACGCCGCGGGGACCATCAGCAACTGCAGCGCGCGCAGCACCATGCGTCCCGAAAGGAGCAGGTAACCCGCCAATACCGCGCCGCCCGCGAGCATCAAACACCCGAACAGCGCGGCAAGCTTCCCGCCTTTGCCCGCCCCCGGCAGAAGCGCAGTCAGCAGCAGCATGAGCCCCGCGGGCAGAAGCAGCAGGTAGGTGACCGGCGGCCGGGCGGACGCAAATTCGCGCCAGTCGGCTGCGGCGCCGGCTAAGCCCCCGGCGGACGATATGCGCGAGCCCGCGAGGATTTTCTCGAGCGATTCCGCAGTGACGCGCCCGTCCATGTAGAACCACTGGCGCACGAGCCCGTAGAGCGGGCGGTCCCAGCCGACGGATTCGTACAGCGCCGGGTTGTCGGCGTACGAATCCACGGGATAGTCGAGAAATCCGCTGCGCGCCGTGTCAAAGCGCGAAAACTCCGGCTCGTTGTAGGTTTCAATGCCCCACGCGTTGACGCGGACAAGGGCCGCGGCGAGCAGCAGGCAGCACGCGCTGTAGAGCGCGATGCCCATAAGCCGCCTTTTCCCCGCGCGCTCCCGCGCCGCGGCGGCAAAGCGGTAAACCAGCGCGCCGATAAAGAAGCACAGCACCGACAGGCCCGACGAATTGCGGAACAAAAAGCTTGCCGCAAGGAACGCGGCGGCAAACGCGAGCCGCCATCCGCGCGCTTTCGACGGATCGGTTTCCGAGGCCGTGAGCACGAGCGCGACGCCCGCAGCTCCGGCGACGGCCGCCGTGAGCGTAAACGTCGCGAGCAGCATCGCGTACAGAACCAAACCCGAAAGCAGCGCGCACGCGATCAGAAGCGGCAGTACGACCGGCGCTTTTGCGTCGCGGCCCGCCTTGAGCACGCAGGCGGTCAGCACGGCCGCGGACAGCGCGACCGCCGCAAGCTGGAACACAAGCCACCACGGCACGGCGGGCAGGACGCGGTAAAAGAAGCTGACGATAAAACCGAGCAGGCAGTTGATGAACGGGTGCGTGGGATACGGCGCGCCGGAAAAATAGCCCGCGAGCGTGAATGCGATATTCGTGTCGTCGTTCTCGTAGAACGTAAAGCCCGAGACGAGGCCGCCGGCCGCGAGCAGAAGAACAGCAAGCACCAGCGCGAAAGCGGCCCTGCCGCGCGGACTGCCGTACAGGCGGCCGATCGTTTGGCGAAGCCCTCGCATGTTATATTCCTCCCGTTACAGCGCGAAGATCAGTATCCCCGCGATCACCGTAAAAAGGCCCATCAGCTTCTTGCGGTTCGGCCGCTCGCCGAGCAGCAGATAGGCCAGCACCGGCACGAACACCTGGCCGAACGCGTCCCACATGGGCGTTGCCGAGATCGGCACCTTCCGGTAAGCAAACACCGAGCACGCGGTCGAGAGCACGAACATCAGGTACGCGGCCACCACGAGCGGGTTGAGGTACTGCGAAAGGAAGCTGCCGTACGTTTTCAGCGCCGCTTTTTTCAGCATAACCTGCGAGAACCCCGCAATCAGCACGCCGAGCGTCATGATCGCATAATAGAGCATCACGGGCAGTTCACTCCGCATCGGCCTTCACCATCAGCATGATGCCGGCCGCGATAACAGCGACGCCGACGACCATGTTCCATTTTATTGTTTCCGAAAACAGCAGCTTCCCGAACACCATGCTCCACAGCATCGCCATGGCGCGGTTGGCGTAGGCGGTCGAGAGCGGGATGATCTTTAAAAACTGCTGCCACAGGATCGCGTATACGCCAAGCAGGAATATGCTGCCGCCGTAGAGCAGCACAAAGCCCCACGAGAGCAGCGGGTGGCCCGACGCGTATTTGCTCAGGAGCATCGCGGCGGCAAATATCAGCACCGCGCCCTGCAGCAATAGGATGTCCGGCACGGTCGTTTTGCGGCGCGCCGGCCCCTGGATCTGTTCCATTTTTATTCTTTTCCGTCCTTTTTGTAGATGTTGCGGACCACGTACTGCGGCGAGCGGTTGATGCTGATATAGCTCCGGCCGATGTACTCGCCCATCATGCCGAGCATCAGCATGATCATGCCGCCGATGAACAGCATGACAGCCAGCAGCGACGGGTAGCCCGCCTGGATGTTGGCGGGATCGACCAGCTTTCGGATCACCGTGACAAAGCCCAGCAAAAACCCGAGAATCGCCGTAATCACGCCCGCCATCGTCGCAAGCCGCAGAGGTTTGACCGAGAACGCCGTCAGGCCGTTGACCCAGTGGCCGAACAGCTTCCTGAACGTATACGTCGTCGTGCCCGCGATGCGCTCCCGCTCCTCCATGGGCACGTTGACGATGCGGCCCGGGCCCACTGTGCGCAATATCAGCCCCGTTAAATACGGGTACGGGTTCTCGTAGCAGACGATCTTCTCGATTACGTAGCGGCGCAGCGCCATAAAGTTCGTAAAGTGCAGCCGCTTGGGCTTGTCGATGATATAGCAGGTCATGACCTCGTTGACGTGGCTGCCGAAGTTTTTAAACGCGCTCTGCTTCTTGACCGGATAGTCGGCGATGGCGACGTCGTGCTTGTCATCGAGCGCGTCGACAAGGTCGAACAGCCTGTCCATGGGGCACTGGCCGTCGTCGTCGAGCACGACGACCGCCTCGCCCGTCACGAGCGCAAAGCCCGCCATCAGCGCCGCGATGCGGCCCATGTTCTTGGCCAGCTCAACCGCGGTGACGCGCGGGTTCTTGTCGGCGAGCGCCTTGAGCACGTCGAACACGTTGTCCGGCGAACAGTCGCTCACGGCGACGATCTCATAGTCGCAGCCGCGCGCGGTCACCACGCGCTCGATTTCGTCCACCACGAACGCGACGGTCTTCTCGCTGCGGTAGCAGGGGATCACAAAGCTCAGTTTCGGCAGGGGCATACCCTCGGTCACTCCTTAGCGCGAAATTTGTCGCGGACCAATTTGCATCTATACATCATACTAGAATCGGACAAAACTGTCCAGTCCGCATCCGTTGACCCGCGCGCGCGATGTTGGTATACTGGGTGCATTGACGAAAAAAAGCGGGGGCGAGCGCATTTGAAGGTCGCGGTGTTGCAGTCCAACTACATCCCCTGGAAGGGATATTTTGACATCATCCACGACGTGGACCTGTTTGTCTTCTACGACGATCTGCAATATACGAAGAACGACTGGCGAAATAGGAACAAGATTAAAACGCCCGACGGGACCAAGTGGCTGACGATCCCCGTCGGCCCGGGCGAGCGCCGGTTGGTCATGGACGTAAAGCTGCCCGCCGACAATTCGTGGCAGAAAAAGCACTTCGACGCGATCAAGCTCAACTATGCCCACGCGCCGCACTATCGAATGTTCGCGCCGTTTCTCGAGCACGTGTATCTCGAAAAAAAATGGGACACGCTCGTCGAGCTGGACCGGTACCTCATCACGTCGATCTGCAAGGACTTCCTCGGCGTACAAACGCGCTTTGCCGAGAGCCTCGACTTCGCGTTTACGGGCGTCAAGCACGAAAAGCTCCTGACCATGCTGCTCTCGGCGGGCGCCACGACCTACGTCTCCGGCCCCGCGGCCAAGGACTACATCGTCGCCGGGGACTACGAAAAGAGCGGCATCGAACTCGTCTGGAAGGACTACTCCGGCTACCCGGTCTACCCGCAGCAGCACGGCGCGTTCGAGCACGGAGTGTCGATACTCGACCTTCTGCTCAACACCGGCGGCGACGCGCCCTACTACATCTGGGGCTGGCGCGAGGAGGCGCAGGGCTTGTAATATGGAACAGCGCGCGTTGGACAACTCGATCGATACGCGCCACATCGACGTGCTCGACGGCGTGCGCGCCGTAGCCGTGCTGATCGTGGCCTGGTACCACATCTGGCAGCAGAGCTGGCTGATGCCCGTCGTCAAGACGCCGTTTTTAGCGTTTCTCGGCATCCCTTCGATCAGCTTCGACGTTCTCCCGCGCACGGGCTATATTTTCGTCGACCTGCTGCTTTTGATGTCGGCGTTTTTGCTGTTTTTGCCGTACGCGCGCGCGGCCGAAAGCGGCGCGCCCCTCCCCGGCGCGGCGGACTTCTACAAGCGGCGGCTCGTGCGCATCGTGCCGTCGTACTACCTGGCGGTGCTCGTCATCTTCTTCGGCTACGCCGTGCCCGCGGGCTCGTTCGGCACGCTCCGCGAGGCGGCGGTCGAGCTGTTTTCGAATCTGACGTTTTCGCAGGTGTTCTTCCGCAGCCCGTATCTGTTCAGCAAGATCAACGGCGTGCTGTGGACGGTCTGCATCGAGATGCAGTTCTACCTGTTCTTCCCGCTGCTCGCGCGCGCGTTCGTCAGGCGCCCGGCCGTGACTTACCTAGCCATGCTCGCCGTGTCCGTGTTCTACATCCGCGTTCTCGTCCTGCCGCACCCGGACGCCGTGCGCATGGGCTTAAACCAGCTTCCCGCGTTCTTCGGCGT
>CAZKGE010000065.1:0-10153 GCA_964552065.1 uncultured Oscillospiraceae bacterium
GCGTGCCGCAGATCGAGGTCACGTTCGACATCGACGCCAACGGCATCGTGCACGTGTCGGCCAAGGACCTCGGTACCGGCAACCAGCAGGAGGTGACGATCACCGCCAGCACGAACCTCAACGAGAACGAGATCAAGAAGGCCGTCTCGGAGGCCGAGAAGTTCGCCGAGGAGGACAAGAAGCGCAAGGCGGACGTCGAGGCCAAGAACCACGCCGACCAGCTGATCTACTCGACCGAGAAGACGGTAAAGGAGCTCGGCGACAAGCTCGACGCGGCCGACAAGGAGAGCATCGAGAAAGCCGTCGGCGACCTCAAGACCGCGATGAACGGCGAGGACATCGACCTGATCAAGGCCGCGACCGAGCGGCTGACCGAGGTGTCGTACGCCGCCTTCGGCAAGATCTACCAGAACGCCTCGGCGGGCCAGCAGCCGCACGGCGCGGATGGCGCGTCATCCTCGGCCGAGCCGCCGCACGACGACACGGTCGTCGACGCCGACTACGAGGTTGTGAACGACGACAAATAATCACCGCGGGCGGTTCCGCGTAATAAAATAGGGACAGAGGGCAGGGAGACGCGCAAAACAGGCTGCGTCTCCTTGCCGAGAGGAAACGACATTGGCTGGGAAACGCGATTATTACGAGGTGCTCGGCGTCTCCAAGACCGCGACCGATGCGGAAATCAAGACGGCGTTCCGCAAGAAAGCGAAGGAATGCCACCCGGACCTGCATCCGAACGACAAGGCGGCCGAAGCGCAGTTCAAGGAGATCAACGAGGCGGCGGAGGTGCTGTCCGACGCGCAAAAGCGCCAAAAGTACGACCAGTTCGGACATGCCGCGTTCGACCCGAGCATGGGCGGCGAGAACCCGTTTACGGGCGGCGGCTTTTCGGGCTTTGGAGGTTTTGGCGGCTTCTCGGACATCATCGACCAGATGTTCGGCGGCGGCTTTTCCGGCGGCTCCGCGCGCAGCGGCCCCGCGCAGGGCAACGACCTGCGCTACAATCTGACGCTCTCGTTTGAGGAGGCTGCGTTCGGCGCGCGCAAGGAGATTTTGATCCCGCGCGAGGAGACCTGCTCGGCCTGCCATGGCAGCGGCGCAAAGCCCGGCACATCGCCGCAGCGCTGCCCGACCTGCAACGGCACGGGCCAGGTGCGCACGCAGCAGACCACGATCCTCGGGTCGTTCGCGTCGACGCGGCCGTGCTCGGCCTGCCGCGGCGCCGGCAAGATCATATCCGAGCCGTGCGCGGACTGCCGCGGCGCGGGGCGCGTGCGCAAGAACACGCGCATCGCGGTCAACGTCCCGGCGGGCATCGACAACGGCCAGACCATCAGCATGCGCGGCGAGGGCGAGGACGGGCAGCGCGGCGGCCCGCGCGGCGATCTGTATATTGTAATCACCGTGCGCCCGCACAAGCTGTTCGTGCGCAGGGGTTACGACCTCTATCTCGATATGCCCGTGGCGTATACGACGGCCGCGCTCGGCGGTGAGATCAAGGTGCCGACGCTGGCCGAAACCGTTAAGTACGCGGTACCCGCCGGCACGCAGTCCGGTGCCACGTTCCGGCTGCGCGGCCAGGGCGTGCAGAAGCTGAACCAGCAGGGCCGCGGCGACCTGCTCGTGACCGTCGGCATCGACGTGCCCAGGAAGCTCACCGACGAGCAGAAGCGGCTGCTCGAGCTGTACCAGAACACATTGACCAGCGCGCCCGCGCCCAAGCCCGGTAAAAAGACGATCTTCTCCAAGGTGAAGGACGCGTTCAACGAATAGAAATGACGGGGAACGGGAAGCGCCCGACCGAGAGGCCGGGCGCTTTGCTATTGATTTGAGGGCTTTGCCCTCAAACTCCCGCCAAAGGGCCGGAGGCCCTTTGGAAACCCATCCCCTTGCAGGAGTTCAAACTGGCGTGCCGCTATACGGGTTTCCAAAGGGACGTGTCCCTTTGGTGGGGTGCAGGGGTGAAACCCCTGCGGTCTTACTCCGTTCCCTCCACCCGAAAAAACGCCTGCCGTCCGACCGCGTCGACGACGTGCAGCACGGGCGCAGGTTCCGAAGCGTCGCCACGCAGCGTCAGCGGCAGCTTGGGCTGGCAGTCGACGGCCTCGGCGTAGAACCGTTCCCCGTCCGCGCGGCCAAGCGCCGCGTACACGAGCGGGTACTCGCCCTGTGCAAAGCGCGCGCTGCGCAGCGTGACGACGCGCTTGCCGGCGCGAAGGGATACGGAGCAGTCGAGCTCGCAGGGGTTCTCGTCCGCGGGATAGTTCAGCACGAGCTCATGCGAGCCCTTCATAAGCGACAGCTCGCTGCCGACGGCAAGCTGCCGTGCGCGCAGCGTATAGAGAGCAAACGGCGAGGCGTCGACGGCCACGAACTGCCGGCCGAGCTTGCTCGCGGCGCTCGCGGTCGTGCCGCTGCCCGAGAACAGGTCCATGACGAGGTCGCCCGGGCGGCTGGACGCGAGGATGATGCGGGCAAGCAGCGCCTCGGGCTTCTGCGTGGCGTAGCCGACGCGCTCGCGGTCGCGCTGCTGCAGGTGCTCGATGTCGGTCCAGACGTCCGTGGGGTAGGTGGGCGTGTCCTCGGAGTATGTATAGGTCTTGCCGCCGGAGCGGATGGAGAAGCGCACGCGCCCGTCCTCGCCGATAAAGCGCTTCATGTGGTTGCGCTTGTCCGGCCCGCGCGGCTTGCCGACCGCCGCAATGTCGAAGAACACCCGGGCGCCCTTGCGGTAGAACAGGATCGTGTCGTGCTTTCGCGGGAAATGGCTCGTGGCGCGGCCGCCGGAGCGGTAGCACCAGATGATCTCGTTCATAAAGTTCCCCGCGCCGAACACCTCGTCGAGCAGCAGCCGCAGCTTCGCGCTCATGCGGTAGTCGATGTGCAGATAGAGCGAGCCGGTTTTAGCCAGCAGCGCGCGGCAGCCGGGCAGTATCTCGCGCATCCAGGCCAGGTAGTCCGCCTCGCCGAGCGTGTCGGAAAACGCGGGGAGCGCGATCTTCCGCCTGCTCGCGGCGGGCCGCACGTAGAACGTGTCGCCCGTGCCGAACGGCGGGTCGAGGTAGATCAGCTGCACCTTCCCGGCGTAGCGCTCGATCAGTTCCGGCAGCGCGTTCTCGGCGCGCGCAAGCAGGAACCGGCCGGGGCCGCCGCTTGCCTGGACCTCCTCGGTGCAGTGGATGCGCATATCGGTCCCCTCCCGCAGTGCTGCTAAAAAGAAGGAATTATCGTTTCGTCTTGTATCCGGAAGCGCCGGCAATGTGCTTCTCGATGCAGGCTTTCGCCGCGGCGGCGTCGCGCTTTTCGAGCGCGGAGAGGATCTCTTTGTGCTCGGCGAGCGACTCGCGCGCGCGCACGGGGGAGGTGAGCGAGCTTTGCCTCGCCATGTGGATGTTGTGGTGCATCGTGGTCAGGATATTGCGCAGCGTCCGGCTCTGGCAGGCGTCGTAGAGCACCTCGTGGAAGCTCGTGTCGAGCCGGACCAGATGCTCGGAGTCGTCCTTGCGCGTGTACAGGTCCATCAGCTCGACGATCTCCTGCAGCCGGTCGAGCAGCTGCGGCGTGATGCGCTCGGCAGCCCAGTACGCGGCCTGGCCCTCGAGCAGCAGCCGGATTGTGAACACGTCGTCAAAATCGTTGGTCGAAAAGCCCTTGACGACCACGCCGCGGTTCGGGTGCGACGTGACGAGGTCCTCGAGCTCGAGCTGCTTGAGCGCCTCGCGCACGGGCGTGCGGCTCACGCCGAGCTCCTCCGCGATCTTCATCTCGATCAGAAGATCCCCGGTTTTATACCGCCCCTCCGTGATGCCGTCGCGCAGGTAGCGGTAGACCTTGTCGGAGAGCGAACCGTAGTCTTTTGTGTCGGAATTTACGGGCATAGAGCACCTTCCTTAAGTAACAGTTTACCCGTTTTTTGCCGAGAAAACAAGCGTTTTGTGCGGGAGGGCGCGGATTGGTGCGAATATGTTTCATAGCCGTACATATAGTAATTTATCCGGAGGGCAGCATGTGAAATGACGGGAACAAGCTGGAAAAAGGACCTGTCCGCGTACCTGACGCCGCGCATCAACGAGGCGCTCGCGCCGGTCGATCCGTTCCTGCCGCTCGAGGAGATCCGCATCCGCGCCATGCAGCCGCTGCAGCTCGTGTTCTCGGGCTACGAGCGCATGATCGCGGGGCCGGGCAACAGCCCGATCGCGACGGAGAAGGACATTGCCGCCGTGATCGCGCGCGTGTGCGAGCAGTCGGTGTACGCCTGGGAGGCGGAGCTACGTAGCGGCTTTGTGACGCTGCCGGGCGGGTACCGCGTGGGCGTGACCGGCAAATGCGTGATGGAGGACGATAGACTGCACCACATCGCGGACATCACGTCCGTCAACGTCCGTATCACGAGGCAGTGCGCGGGCGTGGCCGCGCCGTACGTGCCGCTGCTGTTCGACTCTTCGGGCGGCGCGCTTTCGACGCTCGTCGTCTCCCCGCCGGGCTGCGGCAAGACGACGTTTTTAAGGGATCTTGCGCGCATCTGCTCCGACGGCAAGCACGGCGCGCGGCCGATGAAGGTCGCCATAGTCGACACGCGGTACGAGATCGCGGGCTGCGTGCGCGGCGCGCCGCAGTATGACGTCGGCAGCCGCACGGACGTGCGCTCCGGCGGCAAGAAGGCGGACGGCATCCGCGCGATGCTTTTGACGATGTCGCCGGAGGTGATCGTGACCGACGAGATCGGCGCGTGCAGCGAGGCGCTCGCGGTCATGGACGCGCATGCAAGCGGCGTTGCGGTGCTGACGAGCGCGCACGCGCCGGCGCTTGCCGAGCTTGCGATGCGGCCGGTGATGGCGGCGCTTCTGCGCGAACGGACGTTTATGCGCTACATGCTGCTCGGGCGCAGCCGCGGCGTGGGCACGGTGGAAGCGATTTTTAACGCGCGCGGGGAACGAATGAAGCTGGGAGAACAGGTATGGCAAAAGCAATTGCGATCGTAGCGGCGTTTCTCTATTGTACGTGGGCGGGGTTTGCGGGCGCGTCGCGCCTTCAAAAGCGCGCGGCGCTGCTGCACGCGATCGCGGTCGCCGTCCAGAAGCTTTTGATCTCGATGGAGTACGCCAAGCTCCCGCTTTCCGAGCTGCTGCGCCGCAGGCTGTACGGCGACGCGCAGGTCCTGTTCGACTGCTTCGCGTCGTATTTGGATGGCGGCGCGGACGCCTACGCCGCGTGGCGAAGCGCAAGGCGCGAGCTGCCCGGCATGAACGAAGCGTTCGCCTCGCTCACCGACGCCGACTGGGCGATGCTCGGGGCGTTTATGCAGGAGCTCGGCACGACCGACAAAACGGCGCAGCGCGAGAGCGGGCTGCTATTGAGGAGCGGTATCGCGGAGGCGATCGCGGAGGCGGACGATCTTTATAACAAGCGTGGGAGGCTGTACCGCACGATGGGGCTTCTGTGCGGCGCGGCCATATCGATCCTGCTGCTGTAATCGAGGTGCGGGATGGACGTTGAGATGCTGTTTCGGATCGCGGGCGTCGGCATCATCGCCGCCGTGATTACGCAGCTGCTCAAGCAGAGCGGGCGCGACGAGATGGCGACGATCGCGGCGATCTGCGGGTTGATCATCGGGCTGACGATGATGCTCGGCATGATCTCGGAGCTGTTTGATAACGTGCGCTCGGTGTTCAACTTCTATTGAGGGACGGCATCATGCAGATTTTTTCGATCGTCGTGCTCGCGCTCACGGGCGTTTCCATATCGATCCTGATCAAAAAGATCCGCCCGGAGCTCTCGGTGGTCATCGCCGTGGCCACCGGCGTGATCCTTTTGATGAGCTGCTTTTCGGAGCTGACCGGCGTGCTCGACGCGCTGCGCGCGCTCGCCGCCGAGTACGGCATCGAGGCGGAGTACGTGGGGTTGTGCATCAAGATCATCGGCATCGCGTATGTCGCGCAGCTCGGCGTGCAGGTCTGCACGGATGCGGGCGAGACGGCGGTGGCGGGCAAGGTCGAGCTCTGCGGCCGCGTGCTGATCCTGGCGGTAGCGCTGCCTGCCGCGACGGCGACGCTGCGCCTTGCGGCCAAGATGCTGCTCGACGCCGCGCCATGAGGCGGGCGGCCGGGAGGCTACTTGCGTTTCTGCCGCTTCTGCTCGCGCTCCTTTTCGCGCTCGCCCCGCGCGCGCTGGCCGAGGGCGAGGACGAGGGCGAAGGCGCGGGCGACCAGTCGATCGAGGACGGCGTCGGGGACTGGATGCAGAAGATCGATACGTCGTCGTGGGACGAGGTCCTCGCCGAGCTGCCGGACGAGGTCCGCTGGGTGATCGGGGACACGGACGCCGCGGGGCTGATTGAAAAGCTCGCGCTGACCGGCGTGTCGGGCACGGACGGCGGCTGGACGGACGCGTTGAAAAACCTGTTTCTTACCGAGCTGCGCGCGGGGAGCGGGCAGCTGCTGGCGTTGCTGGCGCTCGCGGTATTTTCGGCGCTCGTCTTGTCGCTCTCGCCCGAGGGCGGCGTGCAGGAGGCCGCGTCGTTCGTGCTGCGCTGCCTCGCGCTGACGTACGTGCTCGGCACGTTCTTTTCGATGACGACGGCGTGCACCAGGACGATCCGCACGACCGCGTCGTTCCTCGAGCTGGCGTTCCCGGCGCTTTTGACGCTGCTCACCGCGGTCGGCGGCACAGTGTCGACGGGCGTACTGCAGCCGGCGACCGCGCTTTTGACCGGCTCGGTCGGCAAGCTCCTCGACGCCGCGGTGCTGCCGCTCATCATCACGGGCGGGGTGCTTGGCATGCTGGACCGGCTCGCCGGCAAGGCGCGGCTGGGCGAGCTGGCCAAACTTTCGGCCAAGACCGGAAAGTGGCTCATCGGCATCGTCTCGACGGTGTTCGTGGGGGCCACGTCCCTGCGCGTTTTGTCCGCGGCGACGTTCGACGGCGTGTCGATGAAGACCGCCAAATACGCCGCGTCGAGCCTGCTGCCGATCGTGGGCGGCATGGTGTCCGGCACGATGGACACCGTGCTCGGCTGCGCGGCGCTCGTGCGCAGCGCCGCTGGCGTGACCGCGATGCTCGTGATCACGGCGGCGATGATCACGCCGCTTGCCTCGCTCCTTTCGCGCATGCTGCTGTTCCGGCTCGCGGCGGCGGTGACGCAGCCCATCGCCGACAAGAAGCTTGGCGAACTGTACACCGCGGCCGCGGACGCGCTCGGCGAGCTGTTCGCCGTCACGCTCACGGTGGGGATCTGTTTTTTGATCACGGCGGCGCTCGTGATCGGCGTCGGAAACGCGGGGTTTTTATCATGATGGCCGAGTGGGTCTCGCTCGCCGTGCAGCTTGCCGCCATGTCGCTGCTCGCCGCGGCGGCGGAGCATCTTCTGCCCAAGGGCAAGCTCAAGAGCGTCGCGATGACAGCTATCGGCATCCAATATGTTGCGGCTCTTGTCGCCAAGATTGTCGGAATATTTGATCGAATGGGGGTATAGATATGCAAAAGGAGACGAGCGATCGGAGCGCGGACGCATGGTATGTCAAGCTGCTGCGAATGATGCGTACAAACCGGAAGCTCGAGCTGGCGGTCTACGGCGCCATCGTCGTCATAGTCCTGCTGTTCTATATCGGCGGCCTGATCGGGCAGAATCGGGAGGCCGGCGCGGAGGGGCGCGTCTCGGTGAGCTCCAACGCAAGCGGCGAGCGGGAGGTGGAGGAGCGGCTCAAAAACGTCCTCTCGTGCATCCGCGGCGCGGGAAGGGTCGAGGTGATGATTACCTATGAAACGAACGGCGAGATTGTCACTGCCATGACGACGAGCACAAATACCAACACGTCGGAGTCTGTGGACGGGGATCGCGAGAGCTCGCAGCAGCAGACCACGGAATCGTCCGAACCCGCGAAGGTCGACGGTTCGGAGGGCGACGAGCCGATTGTGCTGATGGAGCGGCAGCCCACTGTCCGGGGGGTCATCGTCGTCGCGGAAGGGGCGGCGGATGTCGCCGTCAGGCTGGACCTGCAGCGCGCGGTCAAGGCCGTGCTGGACGTCCCGGTCACCAACATCGAAGTGTTTGAACTTGGGGAGTAAGATTATTTCATGGGAGGAAATAGCATGAGGAGAATGAGCGGGATCCATCAGAAGCTGAACAAAAAGATGCTGACGCTCGTCGGCGTGGGCGTGCTGCTCGTGGGCGCGATTACGGCGAACATCCTGATCAACCGCGCGGGCAAGGAGGGGGCGCTCGCCACCGACAAGAACGAGGCCGTGACCGCAAGCGCGACGGACCAGGCGGGCTTCTTTGCGTCGTTCCGCACCGAGCGCGAGAAGACAAGGAACGAGGAGATTACGTACCTGGACACGATCATCGCGCAGGGCGCGGACGCGGATACGCTCTCCGACGCGCAGCAGCAGAAGCTTTTGATCGTCGAGAACATGGAGAAGGAACTCACGGTCGAGAGCCTGCTCAAGGCCAAGGGCTTTGCCGACGCGGCGGTCACGCTGCACACGGGTTCCGTCAACGTCATCCTTGACGCGGAGGAGCTCACCGACGAGCAGGTGGCGCAGGTGCTCGACATCGTCCTGCGCGAAACCGGGGAGGCCGCCGAGAACGTGAAGGTGTCCACCGCACAGCAGTAAACCCCCGGCAAGGCCACGAAAAGTTCACGCTTCGCCCGCGGACGGCCGGACCTTTTCATATTTACATTGCCGGGAATCGTTGTTATAATTTACGAAAAGACGAACAGGAGGGATGAACATGGCCGACAAGAGCGAAGTCAGCGCTGACGTCAAATCGACCGAAGGCGGACGAATCATATTTGCCGACGAGGTCGTGGCCACCATCGCCGCGCTCGCCGCGGCGGACGTCAAGGGCGTCTACGGCATGAGCGGCGGCGTCGCGGACGGGATCACCGAGATCCTGGGCAAGAAGAACATCACCAAGGGGGTCAAGGTCGAAGTCGGCGCCGAGGAGGCCGCGGTCGACCTGTCGGTCCTGGTCCAGTACGGATTCAGGATCCAGGAGGTCTGCCAGAACATCCAGTCGGCCGTCAAGAACGCGATCGAGACCATGACGGGCCTTAAGGTCGTCGAGGTCAACGTGTTCGTGCAGGCCGTCACGTTCGAACAGCCGGACGTAAAGGCGGAGAAAAAGAAGGAAAAGGAAGCCGAAAAGGCCGAGAAGCTCAAGGCGGCGGAGGCCGAAAAGACCGAAAAGGTCGAAAAGGAACCCGATCCGCCGCGCGTACGGTAAAGCGAATCGGATTGAATGGTAGGGCGGAGCGAACCTCCGCCCGATTTACGGAAGAGGAAGGAGCGCACGCGCATGAAACTCAAGGTGTTTGACCGGATCCTGCTCGCCATTCTCCTGATCGTCGCAATCCTTGCATCGGTCGTTCTGTTCGCCATGGCGCTCGACATCGTGACGCTCGATATGGCGACGGCGTTTATCGCGCAGTTCTATGCCAACACGCATAACGCGCTGATCCTCGCCGGCAGCGGACTTATCGTGCTGCTCATCGCGCTCAAGCTCCTGTTTGCGGGCCGCGGGGAGCGCAAGCCGGAGCTTCCGGCGTCCGCGCTGATCCGGCAGAGCGACATCGGCGGCACGTTCATTTCGCTGCAGGCGATCGACAGCATGGTGCAGAAATTCTGCGCGTCCCAGCAGCGCATCCGCGAGAGCTCGACGAGCGTGCGCGCCGCGGAGGGCGGCGTGACGATCGGCGTGCGGCTCTCGGTGCTGCCGGAGACGGACATCGTCACGCTCACGCAGGACCTGCAAAAATCGCTCAAGGAGCACGTGGAGACGCTGACCGGCATCCAGGTGCGCGAGGTCGGCATCCTGGTCGAGAGCGCCACCGCGAGCCCGGCCGGCGGCCCGCCCGCGCGCGTGAACTGAAGGGAGTTTTGGGGATGGAGCGGTTTTTGACGTTTCTTCGGGCGAACCGGTGGACGGTCGTGCTCGTCGCGGCGGGCCTCGTGCTCACGGTCCTGCTGTTCGCCATAGGGTTCTGGCGGACGATATTGCTGCTTGCCATCGTGTCCGTCTGCTTTTTCATCGGGTATCTGCTCGACCGGGGCGGATGGGGCGCAGTAAAACGCTTCTTTTCCACGCTGTTTTCCAAGGACCAGAGCGCATGAGCAGACCCAGGGCGCGCGAAGTCGCCATGAAGCTCGTATA
>CAZKGE010000066.1:0-10075 GCA_964552065.1 uncultured Oscillospiraceae bacterium
TGCCGCGCTCGCCGCAGCCGACGTAGACGATGATATCGGCGTCGGCCCACTTGGCGAGCTGGTGCTGCACGACCGTCTTGCCGCTGCCGAACGGGCCGGGCACGGCCGCAACGCCGCCCTTGGCGACCGGAAACAGCGTGTCGATCACGCGCTGGCCCGTGATCATCGGGTCGGAGGGCGCGACCTTTTCCGCGTAAGGCCGCCCTCTGCGGACAGGCCACTTCTGGAGCATCGGCAGCTCGATTTCTTTCCCGTCGCTTGTAAGCCTGGCAATCGGCTGAACGATGTTCGCTTCCCCGCCGTGAACAAACGTCACCGCGCCGGACACGCCCGGCGGCACCATCACCTTATGCAGGACAGCCTCCGTCTCCTGCACGGTGCCGAGCACGTCGCCGCCCGCAACCTCGTCGCCAACCTTGACCGCCGGCACGAAGTTCCAGAGCTTCTCGTGATTCAGCGCGTTGATCAGAATGCCGCGCGTGATGCGGTCGCCCGCCTGCTTGCGGATGCTGTCGAGCGGGCGCTGGATACCGTCGAATATGGACTCGATGAGTCCGGGCGCCAGTTCCACGGACAGCGGCGCGCCCGTTGAATAGACGGGCTCGCCCGGGCCGATGCCGGCGGTTTCTTCATATACCTGAATGGAGGCGCGGTCGTTCCGCAGCTCGATGACCTCGCCGATTAGCTGTCTGTCCGAAACGCGCACCACGTCGTACATCTGTACGTCCGCCATGCCGCTCGCCACGATCAGCGGCCCCGATACCTTGATGATCGTACCCTGCATAGTTCGTTACTTATCCTCTCTCGTCACTGGTTGAACAAAATATCGACGCCGACCGCTTTTTCGACGTTCTGCTTGAGCGTTCTCAGGCCCAGGCCGCCGCTCCCGCGGTGGTCGGGAATCGGTATGATCGCGGGCGTCATCTCGGATTGAAATTCCTCTATCGTCTCGCGGCAGCTTTCGTACAGCTTCTCCTGGATAAAAATCGCGGCGTAGCCCTCGCGCGCGAGCTTGCGCATGCGCGCCCTCGCCCGCTCGCCGTCGTCCTCGAAGAACACGTCCAGCCCGACCGCGCGGAACAGGAGCGCGAAGTCCTTTTCGCCGATTACGCCGATCTTAGCCATACAGCTCCCTCAATCTTTCCTGGACGATCGCGTCGTCGAGCCCGTTTTTCTTAACGGTCAAAATCAGGCGGACCGCCTTGGCCTCGCGGTCGCGCGCCAGATAGTACCCGACGACCGGGAATATCGTCAACGTGTCGTGCTTATGCTCCTGCACAAGCGACAGAAGATAGTTGTCACGTTCCCGCTCCAGCGCGCCGATGCTGCCGGTTTTCTGCATGTCGGCGAGACCGCGCGCGATCGCGGCTTTGAGCGCGCCGGCGGGCAGGAGATTCAGCACCGCCTCGCCGGAAAGCTCGCAGGCGGCGAGCAGCCCGCGAGCCGCAAATTGGCCGTCGGGCAGCAGCATGTCTCGCATGTCCTCGCCCGGCGCGCCCATCGCGCGCAGGCGGAATATCGTCAGGAGGTTGCCAAAGTCGCACATCGCGGTAAAGTATCGCCGGATAAACGGTTCGGCGGCCGTTTTTGACGCATCCAGCGCGTGCGCAAGGTACGCGCGGTCCAATAAAAGGCTGATCGTTTGCGGATCGGTCCCGACGCGGAGCCGCGCCTCGAGCGCGTTCAGCGCCTCGGTCAGCCACAGAGGCAGCGCGCGGTAGTCCGCGGACGCGACTGCCTTTTCCATTAGCTCGCGGCCGTACAACCCGCCCTCGAGGAACGCGAAGTCCGCCGTGTCGAGCAGCCGCGCCTTGACCAGCACTTTGAGGTTGTGCACGTCGGTCGCAAGCAGCAATAGGTCCGTCAGCTTCGGATTCGGCGAGAGCTCGCGGATCTCGTCCGCCGTCCTTTTTCGCTCGTTGTCGATCATGCGCTCGATGTCCGCGCCGGTCGCGTCCGGCACGTTGCCGTACCGGATGTCGAGCAGCGTGCGCATCGCGTCGTCGAACGAGCCGTCCGCCAGCCGCCTTATGGCGGCGGCGCTCAGCACCTTCGTCGAGAGCGCGCTGATTCGCGCGCAGGCGTAAGCGTAACTCGGCTGTGGCATCGGCTATTCGCCCTCCGACCGGTCGAACAGAAGCTTGGCTACGTCCGTCTCATGCCGGCCGCGCGCCTCGTTCAGGATGGACAAAAACGAGCAGTCCTTCTCATATCCGTTTCCGCGGACGATGCAGCCGTGATAAAACGGCGCGTCCTCGGAAGAAAGCGCCAGCCCTCTTTCGGAAAGCTCCGACACGATCAGTCCGATCAGCGCGCGGTCATTCGCCGCGGGCACGATTGTCTCCCCACCCTCGGTCTCGCGCAGCAGGACGCTTTGAATGACCGCCTTCCGCTCGGCGTCGGAAAGTTTCGTAAGCCGCTGCGACGCAAGCTCGAACGCTTTCTCGATCACCGCGCGCTTCTTTGCGAGCGCGGCCTTGCGTCCGTCGATAAACGCGCGCGTTTTCGCGCCCTCGAGTACGCCGCGGACCGCGTCGCCACGTTTCTTCTGGAAGTCCGCGGAGAGCTCCAGCATCTGTTTTTCGTAGGCGGCCTTCAGCGCGTCCGCCGAGGAACGCGCCTCCGACAGCGTCCGTTCCGCATCGGCGCGCGCGTCGCTTAGAATACGCTCCGCCAGCCGGTTCGCGTTGCCGTTGATTCCCTGCTCCATTTTCTTTATGCTCCGTGCGCTTGCAGGCCTAGACCTGCACGCCGTTCACCAGCAGGAAGGAGATCAGCAGCGACAGCACGGCGTAGGTTTCGACCATAACGGTCATCAGCATCGCCTTGCCTTGCTCTTCAGGCTTCTTGCCGACGAGATTGATGCCGGCCACAGCCACCCTGCCCTGCGCGATTGCGGAGAACAGCCCGCCAAACGCCACAGGAATTGCGGCAAGGAGCAGATGCAGTCCCGTTGTGGGCGCAAGCGACGAGCCGCCGCCCAACAGCCCCGCCTTGGCGGCGATTACGAACGCGATCAAAAGGCCATAGATGCCCTGCGTACCGGGCAGCAACTGCAAAAGCAGGCAGGAGCCGAACCGGTCCGGCGTCTCGGAAACAACGCCCGCGCTTGCCTCGCCGGCGATGCCTACGCCGATTGCACTGCCGATGCCGGCCAACACGGCCGCCATCGCCGAACCCGTCACCGCAAAGATCGTACCCCATTGAAGTTCCATACGTAAGAATCCTCCTGTTTTTATCCTAGAATCATTGAATCATTGCTGGTCCGTGAGACGAACGTGTTTGGTGTAATAGCCGAAAGGCGTAAATCTCCGGCCGCCGGCTTCGTAAAACTTGCCGTAAAATTCGACGTACTGAAGCCTTGCGCAATGCACAAACGCGCCGAGCGTGTTGATGCCGATGTTGAACGCGTGCAGCGCGATAAGCAGCGCGACGGCAACGAGGATGCCGAGTATCCGCAGTATGATATGGGGCGAATACATCAGCATCTTACACAGATCGTTGAACACCGACGCAATGACGCCGGTCGCAACGCCCAGCGCAAACAGACGCGCGTATGACAGCACATCCGAAAGAAAGCCCGTCACCTGGTATAGCTCGCCAAGCCCGGAAAGCGCACGCATAACGGGGTTTTTATTGCCTCTGCCCTTCATCAAAAGAATCATCGCCGCGCCAACGATAGCGAGGACCGTGCCGAAGGGCTTCGTTGCCGGCAGCGCGAGCATGATCAGACCGCACACGACGAGAATCCAGGACAGGCCGTCGAAGATTGCGGTCTGCCAATCGCCTGCGCCGAACGCCATCTTCATCTTGAGGACCATGCCGAACAGGATGTGCAGCACACCGAGACCAAAGCACAGGATCAGCATGTTGATCGGGTCCGTCATCGGGTCAACCAGCAGCGGGAACATGTCCTTCGTGCCAAACACAACGTCAAAATCCAGCCCGAAGAACGTGCCGACGAGCACGCCCCACACAATTGTCGAAAACCCGCCGTAAAACAACACGCGCGCAAAACCGCCCGACATGCCCCTGGGCTTTTTATACTTTAAAAACAGCCAGCAGCCGATCGACAGCACGAGGCCGTAGCCCGAGTCGGAGAGCATGAGCCCGAACAGCAGCACGTAGAAGGGCGCCATGTACGGCGTCGCGTCCATGCCGTCCGGCGCGGGGCGCGAATACAGGTTCGTCACCTGCTCGAACGGCGCGTTGAACGCGTTGTTCTGCACGACGGACGGCGGCACCTCGCCCTCGGCCGGCTCGCGGATATCCAGATAATACGCGTCCGCCGCGCCGGCGACCGTGCTGCGGACGAGCGCCTCCTGATCCTCGCGCAGCCAGCCCTCGAGCAGAAACGTCGCCTTCGTGCGCGACATCTCCGCGGCGGCGCGCGCCCGGTCGCGATCGATCGCGGCCGCGTCGGCGGCGCGCTCGATCTCGGGCACGGCGCTCGCCATCGAAGCCAGCTTCTCCTCAAAGCCCCGCAGTTCCGATTCCAGGCCGTCGTTCTCCGTTTCAAGTGCAGCAATCACGCCCGCGGGCTTGCCGGAGACGCTCGGAAAGGCGTAGTCGGTCCAGTGCAGCCCCTTGAGGATGCTTGACACGTTCTTGCTTTCGGAAACGGAACAGGCAACGAGCGTGGCGCAGGCGGCGCCTTCGCCGAACGTTTGATATGCCAGAATGTTTGAATATTCCTCGAGCTTTTCCAGATCGGACGCCTCGAGGTACCCGGTGAAATACCGGATCGCCTTTGCGGCTTGATAGGTCCTGATGTCGGCGGGAAACGCGCGCCACGGCAGCAGCGAAGCGATCAGCGCCCGATTCTTTTCAATGCCGCTCCGCGCGCGTGCGATCGCGTGCGTGAGGCGTTCGACCTCCCGGCTCTGCGCCACACCCGTGTCCAGCGCGCCCGCGATCTCGCCGGCGCTCGCTTCGGGCGCGGGCGTGAGCAGCCCTCTTTTCGGTGAAAACTTGCGCAGCGCCGAGAGCGCGTCGCCCGTCAGCTGTACGTTCTGTTCCAGCGCGTCCAACGCGTCGCCCTCCGGCGGCCCGTTTCCGGTGTCGATGATCTGAACGGCGGAAATTCCCTGCAAAGCTTCCAAAATTGCCTGCTCATCGTCCTTGTGCGCGATGAGGGTCAGGCGTTTCATAGAAACGATCATGCGCCCCCCAATACCTTGTTCATCAGAAACGCAACGGCGGCGGGCAGTCTCTCCTCCGCTCCGGCGCACTGGCGCGCGGCCGCCTCGAGCATGTCGCGCATCGTCTCCTGCGCGACGCGCTCCCCGTCCGCCTCCGCTTTTTCCAACGCGGAGCGGGTCTCTTCGCGCTCTCGCTTCTCTAGCGCGGCCAGTTCGTGTTCGGACTGCTCCCGTGCGGTGAGCAGCAGCTCTCTGGCCGACTGCGCGGCATTTACGCGGACCTCGTCCGCCTTCGCCTCCGCATAGGCGATTTCATCGATGATGGAACGCACTGAATCCGCCCTCCCGTTATTTTGTGCCGAACAGCCGGTCGCCGGCGTCACCGAGCCCGGGGATGATGTATCCGTGCTCGTTGAGCCGTTCGTCCACGTTGCCGATATAAAGGTCCACGTCCGGATGCGCCGTCTGCATGGCCTCGATGCCCTCCGGCGCCGCGATCAGCACGACGAGCCGCAGGCTTTTGCAGCCCGATTTCTTGACGATGCCGCAGGCCTCGATCGCGGAGTTGCCGGTTGCGAGCATCGGGTCGACGATGATCACGTCGCGGTTGGCCACATCGGGCGGAAGCTTGGCGTAGTAACTGATCGGCAGGAGCGTGTCCGGGTCGCGGTAGAGACCGATGTGGCCGATCTTGGCGTTCGGGATCATGTTCATCATGCCGTCCGCCATGCCGAGGCCGGCGCGCAGAATGGGAATGACGGCGAGCTTCTCGTTCGCCAGCGTCTTGGCCTTGGTCTTGCAGATCGGCGTCTCGATCTCGATCTCCATCGTCTCAAGGTCGCGCGTCACCTCGTATGCCATCAGCTGAGACAGCTCGGTCACGAGCTCGCGAAATTCCTTCGTGCCCGTGCGCCTGTCGCGCAGCATGGTCAGCTTATGTTGGATCAGCGGGTGGTTCATGGTGATCACTTTTCCCACAGCAGTCCCTCCAGATTCGCAAAATTCCGATTCTGCGCCGCGCCAGTGCGCGATGCAAATTGATGTCCGACACGGCGTTTTTTCAAAAAATCTCAGTCTGCGCCCTATACGCGCACGACACAAAACCCCGCGGCGCGTAAAAGCCTGTTCATATAAGCAAGCCCCTCGTCCGTCTCCGGGATTCCCTCGGCGTAGACGACGTCTATATCCGCGTCCAGCCCGCGCAGAGCGGAAAAAAGGTTTGCGCACAGCGTCTCCGGCCGTTCCCTGTCCCCAAGCGAGACGCCGCCCTTCGTTTTATAATAACCGATCGTCTGGTCAGTTGCAAGTATCCTGCATATATGACCTTCGGATTCCGCGCGCCGGCACTCGCTGCCAATGTGCTTTGCCACGCGCTGCGGCTCGCCGCAGACCACGACGACGCTGGCGTTGGGCGCGTAATGCTTGTATTTCATGCCGGGCGAGCGCGCCGTCTCATGCTCACCAAGCGGTTCGAGGATACACTTTGCAAGCTCGACGGGGCCGATCGCGGCCGAGATCATCTCGTACGTGACAGCGCCCGGCCGCAGGATCGTGGGTCTGCCCACGAGCGAGAGCACCGTCGACTCCACGCCGTACTTGCAGGGGCCGCCGTTCAATATCAGCGGGATGCGCCCGTCAAGGTCCGCGAGCACGTGCGCGGCAGTCGTCGGGCTGGGCCTGCCGGACAGGTTCGCGCTCGGCGCGGCGATCGGCACGCCGCTCTTTGCGATCAGCTCGCGTGCGGTCCGGTCCGCGGGCAACCGCACGGCTACGGTGTCGAGACCCGCGGTCACCTCGTCCGGCACGATGTCCGCGCGGCTCGCAATCAGCGTCAGCGGCCCCGGCCAGAACGTGTCCATGAGCTGCTGCGCGTGCTGCGGAATCTTTTTCCAAAGGCGGCGCACGTCGCTCTTTTTCGCGATGTGCAGGATCAGCGGGTTGTCGGCGGGCCTGCCCTTGGCCTCGAAAATCTTGCGCACGGCGTCGCCGTCGAGTCCGTTCGCGCCGAGCCCGTACACCGTCTCGGTCGGAAACGCGACGAGCCCGCCGCTTTTGATGATCTCCGCGCCGCGCTTCGTGCCCGCGTTACACTGCGATTCGGTGCTGATAACCTCGGTCCGCATGATTATTTCTCGCCCGCGAGCAGCGCCGCGCGCTCCGAGAGGATCAGCGCGTCGATCAGCTCGTCCATGTCCCCGTCCAAAAATTGCTCGAGTTTGTACAGCGTCAGCCCGATCCGGTGGTCCGTCACGCGGCCCTGCGGGAAGTTGTACGTGCGGATTCGCTCCGACCGGTCGCCGGAACCGACGAGGCTCTTTCTGGTGCTCGAAATCTCCTGCTCCTGCTTGGAGCGGTAGAAGTCGTACAGCCGGCTCTTGAGCACGCGCATGGCCTGCTCCTTATTCTTGAGCTGCGATTTTTCCTCCTGGCCCGACACGACCATGCCGGTTGGCAGGTGGGTCATGCGGATGGCCGACTCAGTCTGGTTGACGTGCTGGCCGCCCGCGCCGCTCGAGCGGTACGTGTCGATGCGCAGGTCCGCGTCGCGGAGCTCGACCTGCACGTCGTCCACCTCCGGCAGCACGGCCACAGTCGCCGCGCTCGTATGGATGCGGCCCTGCGACTCCGTCTCCGGCACGCGCTGCACGCGATGCACGCCGCTCTCGTATTTGAGGCGGCTGTACGCGCCGCGCCTGCCGCCGAGCGACAGCACGACCTCCTTGACGCCGCCCATGTCGGTCAGGCTGTTCGTGATGTACTCCACGCGGTAGCCGTTGCGCTCCGCGTACCGCAGGTACATGCGCAAAAGGTCCGCGCCGAACAGCGCCGCCTCGTCCCCGCCCGTGCCCGCACGGATCTCGACGAGAACGTCGCGCTCGTCGTTCGGGTCCTTCGGCAGAAGCAGGATGCGCAGCTGCTCCTCGAGCGACGCAAGCTTTTCCTCAAGCTGCGCCATCTCCTGATGGATCAGCTCGCGCATGTCCGCATCCATATGCTCGCCCTGCATGGCGCGGCACTCGGCAAGCTCGGCGTCCGCCTTTTCATATTCGTCGAAGGCCGCGACAATCTCCTCAAGCTGCGCGCGCTCCTTCGCCATCTCGCGCCAGGCCGCCAGATCGCTCATGGCCTCCGGCTGCGCAATGCGCTGCGTCAACTCGTCGTAGCGGGCGCGCAGCTGCCTTAATTTTTCCAGCATAGATCCTCCGTCAGCGGCAGTACGTCCGCGTGCACCGCCTTCTCCACATATGAGCGTGCCTTTTTAATGAACCGCAGCTCGGTCTCCGTCAGCGGCGAGTACGATTCGATGTTCGCGGGGTCACTCAACGCGGGGATGACCTCGTACACGGCCCGCTTGTTCTCTTTGCGCCGCGAAAACGCCAGCGTCGGCAGACAGTCCGCGCTCTCGAGCGTCACGACGCCCGCGTCCTTTTTCAGTGTCAGTCGCACGAACAGGCCGTATTTATACGGCTCGTCGAGCATGTTGGAGATAAAATTCCCCATGGAGTAGACCACGAGCCCCGTATACGGCTTCCCGCCGCGCTGCACGGTGATATACTCCGCCTCCTGCACGCAGTGCGAGTGCGCGCCGAGCACGGCGTCCGCGCCCGCTGATAGCAGCTCCGCGGCGCAGCGGCGCGAGAGCGGCTTGGGTTCCGTCGATTTCTCCTGCCCCCAGTGCGGGAACACGATGACAAACTCCGCGCCGCTTTTTTTGCAGGCCGCGATGTCGGCAAGGAGCAGGTCGCGGTGCTTATACAGCGTCGTGACCGCGAAGCGCTGCTCCGGCTGCGAAAGATCGCCGAGGTTGTTGTTCGTATACTCGGTTGCGGCCACGATGCCGACACGGATGCCGCCCGCGTCCACGACGAGCGGTTTGCGGCGCTCCGCCTCACTTGCCGCGGTGCCGGTGTGCCGGATGCCCGCTTCGTCGAGCACGCGGATCGTGCGGTACAGCCCCTCCGCACCGCAGTCCAGGCAGTGGTTGTTCGCCGTGGTCAGCACGTCGAAGCCCGCGCCTGCGAGCGCGTCGGCCAGCGCGTCCGGCGCGTTGAACATCTGGTATTCGCCTTTGTTGCGCTGCCGCTGCGTGTAGCCGTACTTTTCGCCCGCAAGCGGCACCTCAAGGTTGCCGCACATCAGGTCGACATTGCTTAAGCAATCGGCCATGCCGGCAAAGCTCCGGGCAAAATCGTACGCGCCGGTCGCGTCGTCATACGCGCCTGCGGACTGACCGTCCATCACGATGATGTCACCCACCGCGCCGACGGTCGCGTATATCGGCTCCGCGGAAGCGGCGCCGTCCGACGCATTCCCCTCCGCGTGCGAAAACGCGCCCGGCAGCAAAACAAGCAGGGCGGCGACGGCCAGCACAAATCGTTTTTTGGTCAAGCGCGGCCTCCGCATTCGATCATTCTCGCGTTGCCGGACAGATCGCGCCGCAGCGTTGCGCCGTCAAAAAGCGCCAGCACGCTCTGCGCTTGGTCAGCGCCGATCTCGAGCAGCAGCGCGCCGCCCGGGTTCAGGTACCCGCGGTATTCTTCCGCGATCCTGCGGTAAAACGCAAGTCCGTCGTCGCCGCCGAACAGCGCCTCGCACGGCTCGTACCGAAGCTCCGGCTGCAATTCTTCCATCTCCGCGCCGGTTAAATACGGCGGGTTGCACACGATCAGGTCGAAGCGCTCGTCCGGCACCGCATCGAACAGGTCGCCCGTGCGCAGCGCGACGTCGGCCTCGTTTGCGCGCGCGTTTTCCGCGGCGGTCGCCGCCGCGTCCGCGCTGATGTCCGAGGCCGTCACAGACGCGTCCGTCAGCTTCGCGATTGCGACCGCGATGCAGCCGCTGCCCGTGCACAGGTCCAGCACGGTCCCGTACGCGTTCAGCCGTATCAGCTCGACCGCGCGCATCGCAAGTTCCTCCGTCTCCGGCCGCGGGAT
>CAZKGE010000067.1:0-10074 GCA_964552065.1 uncultured Oscillospiraceae bacterium
GCACGATGGCGGTGGCTTTGTTGATACCGATGGTTACGGCGCCCACGCCGAGCGTCGGTGCCGCGCAATAGGCGTACGCGTAGACTTCGTAGGGCGCGCTGATGGAGAGCGAGGCCAGCGTCGCCACCGCATCCTCGTCCGCGCCGGCAAAGGCGTTGAAGGAGCCGCTCGCGGTCGCCGTCGCCTGAATGGACCCGACGGCCACGATGCTCAGCGACACGGTCGTAGTTGTGTTGTCCACTTTGTTTCCGGCCAGCGCGTAGCTTCCGCCCTCGGCCTTGATGCTCATCGCGCCGGCGCTCGTGTTGATTCCGGCCGCGTCATAGCGCGCGTTGTAGTACGCGATGACGATCGATTCGTCGGTCGCGTTTAGCTTATGCACGTTTACGGAGGCCAGCCCCGCGCTCGCCGCGCTGTTTTGCAGATAGGCCCAGGCGGAGGGAGCGCTCTTGCTCTTGTCCGTGTTATAGCTCGCCGTGATGTTGACCGCGCTGCCATTGGTCGCAAGCGACGCAAGGTCGATATAGGCGTTCTGCTCCGAATGCAGCTCGGCGCTGATCTCGTTGTACGCGACCTTTATAGCTGAAATGTCTACCGTCGGCGTGCGGTAGTATGCGAGCGAGGTCACGCTGCCCGTGCTCGTCACGTTCACAACGTCCGTGGCGTTCAGGCTGCCCGAGCCCTTGATATAGGCGCTGCTCGCGGAATTTGTGTCCGCGGTGGCCTTGTTGACCTTTACGGAGAGCCCAGCAACGCTCACGGCGCCGTCGCTTACAACCGCCGTGCTGCTGACCGCGTAGAGCGTTTTGACGTCTACGCCCGTGGCGTAGACCGCGTACGCGGTATCGATGAAGGCGTCGAACACGCCGCTGGCGTCGGAGGTGACGCTGTTGACGCCCGCGCCGACGAGGCTGGCGGCGTTGCCCTCCTTGACGGACGCGCTGGCGCTGGAGCAACCGTAGCTGTTGATCGTGATGCGGGCTCGCTCGCTCGCGCTGCCGATGACCGCGTCCCTGATGTAGGCGTATCCTTTGGCATCGTTCGTCGCGTTAGTCGTATTGACCCCGATGGTCGCGCCCGAAACGCCGCCGCCGCTCGCCATGGTCGCGGTCGCCTTGCCGTAGCCCGTGTTGTCGATGGTGCCGTTGTTGGCTTTACTCGGGTCCACGTTGAGGTAGCTGTTGATCGTGATATTCTTGGCCTTGCCGACGTTTGTGTTTTGAATGCCCGCCGACTGCTCGGATGAAAGCGACGCGGAGAGCACGTTGACCGCGCAGTTGGCAAGGGTGACGCTTGCGTTCTCGGTCACGGTCGCAAGGGAATTCACGCTGCCCGTGACGGATATCGCTATCCCGTCTGCGTCGCCGTCCCCCGTGGCGTCCACGCCGCCGGTGCCGTCGCCGGAAAGGCCCGCAAAGGCCGCGGTCGTGACGTCGGCGGTCGCCTTGTTCACGTCCACGCTCACGAGGCTAATCTTCGTGCCTGTCTGCGCGGTCTTGGCGGTGGCGTCGGCGCCGTAGTTCGTGTGGATCGCGATATTCTTCGCGGCGGTCCTGTTGCCCTTGCCGCTTCTGACGTAGGCCTTGAATTCGCCGCTGGCCGTGGCGGTCATGACCGTCACGCCAACCGCAATCAGGTTGAACGCGGTGCCGGAAACGGTCTCCGCCAGCGCCCTCGAGACGCCTTCGCTCGTGACGGTCAGCGCGTCCGAGATGCTCGTCGCGGCGCCGTCGGTATAGGCGTAGCCCTTTGCGTTGCTCGTCGCGCTCGCGGCGTTGACCTGCAGGCTTGCGAGCGATACGCTCGTGCCGTTGCCGCCGTGGATCGCATATGCGCCGCCGTAACGCGTATCGGTGCCGGAGGTCTTTGTGAGGTTAAATGTCTTGGTATCGATGCAATAGATCCCATCGTTGAGCACGGACGCGATGGTCGCCTTGCCCGCAAAGACCGTGGCATCCTGGATATAAGCTTGCTGGAGAGCGTTCAGCTCCGCGGTCAGCACGTTGGCCGCGATTTTGACGCCGGAGAAGCTGATGTCCGACGCGGCGACGATCGCAAGCGAGAGCGTGTAGCCCTGCGCTTTGACGTTGATCTCGCCCGCGGGCGCTGACGCTTTGCCGATGCTGCCGCTGCCGATGATCGCCGCGACGGTCTTCGTGGTCACGTTGCTGCAGGCGATGTTGACCTCCGAGGAGAGCGCGCCGGCCTCGACCTTCACGCCGCCGTCCGGGCTCACCACGCTTGCGCGCGCGGCCGCGTAGTAGAATGCGTTGACGCTGACGTTGTTCGGCGTCATCTCGACGCTCGAGAGGGCGGTTCCCGCGCTGTCGCACACGTCGCTATCGATATAGGCGTTGAACGCGCCCGCGGCCTCCGCGCTCACATGCGCGACGCCCACGCCGATGAATTTTGTGCTGGAGCCGTTGCCGATGGTCGCGTCCGCAATGGACGCGCCCTGCGAAAGCACGCCGACGTCGCCCCTGTTGATTACGGTGCCCGCGATGTAGGCGTTGCAGGCGGCGTTCGCCTTGGCCGTGGCGGAGCTGACCGTAACGCCGAGCAGCGAAACGCTCGCGTCGGACGCGCCGACAGTCGCGGTCGCGCCGCCCTTACCGGCGTGAGGATAGATGTTCAGGGCGCCGTCGTCCATGTTCAGGATGGACTTGACCGTAAACGTGCCGCTTGCGCTGGGCATGTCGATCGTCAGGTTCTCCGCGAATGCGTTCTGCACGCTGTTGAGCTCGGCGATGATGACGCTGGCCGCCACGGTGACCGCGCTAAGGTCAACCGCCGGCGCGGTCTCCGCGGCCAGCGCGTACACGTTGCCCGTTACAGAAACCGTGCGGTTCGCGCTCGCGCCGGTGAAGTGGATCGTGCCGCCAGTGCGGATCGTCGTGCCGGTCTTCGTATAGAGCGCCGTATCGCCCCCCGCATAAGGCGTCATCTGGTTGCCGGAGAGCGCGTACCACGCGCCGCCGCCGACGGGCTTATAGAGATAGGTCGCGCCGTTACTGTAAACATCATAGGTGTTTCCGCCGGTGAGGCCCGCGCCGGCCGCCACGTTCGTCTTGGCCACCGCGACGTTGGTGGAAACGCTTGCGGCCGCGACCTGGACGCTGCTGCTGCCCACGCCGGTGCGCGCGACGGATTTGGCCCTGTAATCGACGAGCAGGTTCAGCGTCTCGACATAGACCTCGTTGACGCCGAGGAGCGCCTCGAAGACGCCGTTTGCGTTGGCGTATACCGCGTTGACCGTGACCGTCGCAAGGCCCACGCCGCTTGCCTGCAGGATGTCGGCGACCGCGTACGAGCTGCCGTAGCTTTGAACGGTCAAGGTGTTTCCGGCAAAACCCTGCGGGATCGTGATGTTCTCCACGACCGCGCGGCCGGTCACGTTGCTCGTCGCGGTGGCCGAGCTGGCCTCCGCGCTCAGAAGGCTCAGCGTGACGCCGCTGCCAGTGCCGCCGAGCTTTGCCCGCGCGGCGGGGGTTTCTTCGGTCGTCGTCTCGTTGATCTTCGAAACCACGCTGACGCTGCCGCTTTGCAGCGTCGCGCCGCGCAGGAAGGCCTCCTGCACGGCTTCGGCCTCGGCGACGATCACGTTGGCGGCCACGGTGACGCCGGCGAGCGACGTACTGGGCGTCTGCACGGTTGCGGACGCCGTCGCAACGCCCTTGGCGAGCACGTCGATCAAGGCTGCCGCGACGGTTCCGCTGCCTTGCACGCCCGCGCTGGCCCTGGTCGTCACGTGCGCGTACCCGACGTTGGTCGTGCCGCTGACCAAGGCCGCCCGCACGCCACCCTCGGGCACCGCGAGCGTCACGTCGGACGAGGCGGTGTAGTCGACGTCGATATCGAGGTTGGCGACCGTGATGGTCTTGCCGCCGCTCACGTCCGCGTAGGCTTCGAACAGGCCCGCGCTGTCGCCGTAGAGCGCGACCACGCCAATGAGCACCGCGCCGAGCGTCGTTTCGCTTTGGGCATACGTCGGCACCGCGATGGATTTGCCGGACGCCTTGATCGTCAGGTTGTTGGCCGTGATGGAGGACGCGCGGGTAAACGCGCGCACCTTGGCGTCGGTGATCGCGGTGGCCGAATTGACCTGAATCCCGGCCAATGTGCCCGTCATGTTGGGGCTTGTGATCGCCGCGACGGCGCCGCAGGGGGTGTCCTTCGTATTCGTGCTGTTCTTATTATAGGTTGACTGAACGCTGACGTTCCTGTCGGTCACGATGTCGGTGTTCTGAATGAACACGTTCTGCTCCGCGGTCAGCTTCGCGATCACGACGTTTGCCGCGACCTCGACGCCCGCGAGCGAAACCCCCGACGCGCGCACGCCCGCATAGGCCTTGCCCGCGCCGTCCGCCTCGATCGCGAGGTCCGTACTCCCACTGTAGTAGAGCTTCCCGCCGATGAGGCCGACGTTGACAATTGTGCCGGTCTCGGCATAGGCCACGTTCGTGGCAACGCTCGCCGCCGCCACGTCCAGCGTGCCGGAGCTGGTGTACGCCTCGGAATAGGCCCTATAATCCGCTTCCACGGTGAGTTCGCTTACATAGGAGCCGTCGCTTGCAAAGCCCGCGAGCGCCTCGAACACGCCGTTGGCGTAGGCGTAGAGCACGTTGACGGAGAGCGTCACAAGACCCGCGGCGATCGGCCGGAGGATGTCCGCTTTCGCGTACGAGCGGCCGACGCTACTGACCGTCAGCGACGCGGGGCTGGCAAGCGTTCCGATCGTGATATTCTGCGTCCTGGCAAGGCCGCGCGCGTCGTTCGTTGCGACGGCGACGCTGGCGGTTGCGTTCAGCAGGCCGACGGAAGCCGAGCCGCCCGTGCCGCCAAGGGACGCGGACGCGCCGGGATGGCTCATGTCGTCGTCTATGTTCAGGTTGGAGACGGCGGAGACGGATTTTGCCTGCTCGATCGTCACATTCTCGATGAGCGCGAGCTGGCTCGAGCGCAGGACCGCCACGATCACGTTGGCCGCAACGGAGACGGCACTGACGGAAAGCGTCGGGGTTTCGACCCTTGCCGCGGAGGACGTGTCGCCGGTCGCGGTCACGGTAATGTCCTGCGCCGCGTTCGAGCCGACCACGCCGCCGCCCATGATTCCCGCGAGCGCGCGGGTGGTGACGATCGCGACGCCCAGATTGATGTTGAACCCGTACACGCTGGCGTTCACGCCGCCGCTGGGCGCGGAGACCACAGCGTCCGCGCGGGCCGTATAGTTCGTATCGACTTCGATGGAGTGCGCCCGGACCGAGGAGGTCCCGGTGACATTGCCAGCCGTACTGTAACGGTTGGTATCGACATAGGCCTCAAAGCAACCCTTCGCGTAGGCAAACAGCGCGACGAGGCCGAGACCCACGTAGCTGACGCTGCTCCCGCTCATCACGGTCGCGCTCGCCAGCGACGAGCCGATCGCCCGGACGTCCAGCTTGCCGTGATAACCCAATACGGAAACGCCGCGCGTATAGGCGCGCACCTTCATGTCGCTCGTAGCGGCGGCACAGTTGGCGACAACGCTGATGAGTGAGGCGCTCACGTCCGAATTGCCGATGGTCGCCTTGGCGCCGTGCTCCGCGCCGCCCGAAACAATCTTATTGAATTCGGAAAGGACGTTGATTTCGCTGTTTGTGCTCACCGTCACGTCCGCGTCGCGCAGATAGGCTTCCTGCACGCCGGAGAGCGACGCGTACACGACGTTGGCCGCGATCTTGACGCCCGTCAGCGCGACCGCCGGCGCCTGCACGCCGGCGACTGCGTCGCCCGTGCCGGCAACCGTAACGTCGATGTTGCCCGTGACGTTGATCGCGCCGCCGAAGCGCGCGCTCACCCGCTCCATGACGGGGGTATAGCCGCTCGCGCCCGCGACCTTTTCCATGCGGCCGTTTACGAGCCGGTAATACGCGCCGCCGTTTTGATACAGGTACTGCGTGCCGCCAAGCAGGTAGATCGCGTCGCCGAACACGTAGTAGGTGCTGCCGCCGTAGACGTATCTTTGATAGGTTGCGCCGTCGATAACGACGGTGTCCGGCGCGCTCTGCGACAGCGCATCGAGCGTGATGCGGTCCGTCTTCTCGAGCTCGCCCGCCTTCTCATAGACCGTGTATTCCTTTTCGTCCGCGCTCTCGCCCGCGAGCGTCAGCGTAATCCCCTTTTCGCCCTCGGCATAGCCCGCGGTGCTGCCGGCATACGGGGTCAGCGCCGCGTCCTGATAGGTATACCAGCTCTCTCCGCCGTCCGGCGTGTAGAGGCGCGCGCCGCTCAGCTCGTAGCGGGAATAGGTGATCTGGGCAATCTTCTGTGTGATCGCGGTGTTGTTCGCGCCCGAGGTGGACTGCTTATAGTCGCGCGTGCCGCCGAAGTACGGCGTGAGCACGCCCGCGTCGTAGGTGTACCAGGTCTTGCCGCCGTCCGCGGTGTAGAGGTACGCGGTGGATTTTTCGTATTCGTCGTAGGTGACGGTTTCGAGCTCCTCGCGCGCGGTGGTGACGGTCTTTTGGGCCATCACGGGCGTTAAGCTGGACAGGATGGTCGGGTCCGTAACCTGAGTCAGCGCGGCGTTGACAAACGTGACGCCGCCGTCCTTCGTGTAGTAATTGTTGATCCCGTCGGTGTACACCTCGTACAGGAATCCGCCGATGACGCCGGCCGCCGCGACCGTGCCGCTGTCGGCGATGGCGACGTTGACGTCGAGGCTCGCGATGCTGCCCGCGAAGCTGGACGCGCCGGTGTGCGCGGTCGCCTTGGAGACGTAGCCGACGCCGACGTAGAGGCTGACTAGCTCCATATTGCCGCCGGCCACGGCTTCGAATACGCCGTCCGCGTAGGCGTAGAGCACGTTGAGGCCGATCGACGCGAGCCCGACGCTGTTGTTCTGCGCGATATTGGCGTACGCGATGGCGTTGCCGCCGCTGTACGCCTTCAATGCCGCCCTGCTGCCGGCCGTCGGCCCCGCGATCGAGCCGCCGCTGATATAGACGCGGCTTACCACGTTGACGAGCGCGACCGCGCTGTTGACTGACGCGTTGACGAGCGAGAAGGAAACGCCGCTGCCCAGGCTGCCGCCGAGGATGGCGGTCGCGGCGGGCGCGGAATCGTCCTTATTAAACGTGGAACTGACGGCGATCGCGCTGCCGCAAACGCTCGCGCCGTCGATGGACGCGGTCTGCGCCGCGCGCATGCTTGCAACCAGCACGTTGGCCGCTACACTGACTGCGGAAATGCTCACCGCGGGCGTGGCTACGCCCGCGTCGGCGTGGCCGCTGCCGATCACGCGCACGACGATGGAGTCCGCGGAAGGTGCGGCCGGGTCGTCGCTGTCGAGCGTGTCCTGATTCAGCATGCCGGTCGCGGTGATCTCGCCGCTGCCGGACAGCATCGCCGCGGCCTCCGTGCCGGAGACAGCCGTCGCGATGTTGGTCTTTGCGGAGACGCCGGTCACATTTGCGCCGCCGTTGGGCTGCGTGGTCTTGGCCCGCGCGTTGGTAAAGTACCGGGTTTCCACAAGCACGCCGCGCGCGCGGACCGAGCCGCCCTTGATATACGAGCGGTAGTCGCCGTCGGCGTTGGCGTACATGAGCGCCATGCCCATGCCGACAAGGCCGAAGCTGAACGAATCGTTCGTGATCAGCGCCTCCGCGAGCGAGCGCGCCACGTTCCGGACGGCGAGGTCGCAGGTTACCGTAATGGTGCCGCCATACAGGTATGCCGCGCTGGACGCGTCGGCGGTCGCCACGGCCGTGTCCACATTGGCGGAAACGAGCGAGATATTCGTGGTGCCGCTGCCCGTGGCGCCGTTGCCGCCGAGGCTCGCGAGCGCGCCCGGCCGCACGTACACCTTGCCGCTGTTGACGTAGTAGTCGCGGTCGTTATAGGTGTAGAGCGCATAAACCGCGCCGCCGACGGTGACGGCGCCAAGCGATGTGCCGTGATCGATGAGCGTGCCGATAAACGTTCCGGCGTCGCCGACCTGATAGCCGATCAGCCGGTCGTCGTTGAAGCGGGCGGTCACGTTCAGGCTGCCGGCCGTCACGGTCGCGCCGCTGATGAACGCGGACTGGCCGGCCGCGAGCGTCGCCGTGAGGATGTTGGCCGCGATGCCGACGGCGGTGACCTTGAACAAAGGCTTTTCGTTGGACGCCACCGCGTGAGAAAGGCCGTCCACCCAGACGTTCATCGCGCCGGTCGCCGCAACCCTGCCGCTTCCGGCGATGTACGCCCTGGCGATCGTGCCCACGATGGCGGTGGCGATGTTGCTGTCGAACGCGCCCAGCGCGACCGTGAACCCGACGCCGGCGTTGGGCTGCATCGTGACCGCCTGCGCGTTTGCGGTGTAGGTATTCGTAACCTCGATGGAATCGGCCGTAATGTCCGCGCCGCCCACGCTTTCGATATAGGCCTCGAACGTGCCGTTGGCATAGGCGAACGTCGTGGTCACGCCGACGGCGACATAACCGACCGCCGAGGTGGTCGTGACGTTGGCGTTGGCCTTCGCGCTGCCGGCGGCGTTGACCTTGAGCGCGCCGGTGATGTCCAGCGCGGCGCCCGAGATATAGGCGCGGCTGATTACGTCGCTGACCGCGATGGCCGTGTTCGCGTTGATGCTGTACAGCGCGAGCGTGACGTTGATCGTCGGCGCTTCCGAGTCGCCGAGCACCTGCGTAAACAAGTTCTTATTCTTGCCGAGCGTCGCCTCCGCGCCGCCGCCGTCCCGATTGAACTTGGAGTGAACGGCGACGTTCCCGCCCGCTTTGACGCTGACGTTTTTAATATACGCGTTCTGCTCGGCGCTGAGCGCGGCGGTTGCGAAGTTGGCCGTCACGGTAACGTACGCGATGGTAAAGTACGGCGTGCCGACGGAGGCGTCGGCCTTGACCAGCCCGGTGGCCTCCACGGTAACGTCGGTTGCCTCCACCCGGCTGGCAACGCCGCTGCCGGAGATGTAAGCAAACGCTCTGGTCCTGGCGACGGCAATCGCCAGGTTTACTCCGACGTTGACGAGGCTGACGCTGACGCCCGCCGCGGCGGGTACGATCTCGGCGTCGGCAACGCTGGTGTAATCCGTGCTGACGGTCACATTGCCCGTGGAAACGATGCTGCCCGCGCTCGTTAGGCCCGCGGTGAACTCGCCCGCCGCAACGGCCGCGCCGCACATGACGCCCACGGAGACCGCGGCGATTGTGAGGTTGTCGATGGTGACGTTCGCAATCGAGGAGCCGTTGCTGGTTACAGTGATTGCGCCGCAGGAAAGGTTTGCGGCGTTGACGCGCGCCGTGCCCGCTGCGTCGGCGACGGCGACCGCCATGTTCGCGTTGATGGAGACGAGCCCCGCGGACGCGGAGAAGATGAACGATTCCGCCATGGACGTAAAGCGGATGCTCTTGTCGTCCGCGCCCGTCTTTTTCAGGGTAAACGCGCCGAACGCGCCGCCGGTCGTATCGTTCTTCGTGTTCTGCTCGGAGACGGCCGACGCGGAGCCCGCGGTCGCCGTGCCGGACGGGAGATCGATGACGGCCTCCTGCCCGCTTCGGATGACCGAGATGGCCAGCGAAACATTCGCCGCAACCCCGCCGACCGCGACGTTTGCGATGATGGCGTACGCGCGGGTGTTGCCGACCGCGCCAACCGAAAGCGCGCCGGTAATGAGCAGCGTCCCGCCGCCGCCCTGCAGGCGCGCGATGTTCTTGGAGCAGTTGATCGCGATTGCGAAGTTGACGGCGACGGCGACGCCGCCGGCGGCGCCGGTCACGACGATCGTCCTGGCCTCGGAATCAAACGGTTTTGCCAGTGTTCCCGCGTTGACGCTGACAGTTCCGGCCTCGAACGTCACGTTCGTAATGTCGATCAGCGCCTTATTTTCCGCGGCAAGCTGCGAGAGCGCGACCGTCGCGCCGACGGCAACCGCGCCGCCGACCAGCGCGGTCGTCACGACCGTGGTGTCGCCGTTAAGCGCGGATTCCACGAGCACGTCGCCCGCGGCGTAAATATTGGTCCTGTTGATCGCGGCAAGCGCGACCGCGCGGTTGAAGCCCAGCGCGACAAGGCCGTTGACGGCGACGCCGCCCGCCG
>CAZKGE010000068.1:0-9945 GCA_964552065.1 uncultured Oscillospiraceae bacterium
TTTCTCGAAAATGAAACCCTCCAAAAAAATGAAACTATTTCAGATAATCGAAAGCTCGGGTATATGGAACGGCGCTCATCCGTAGAAAATCACAGGTTTATAACGACCGACTGGCGGCGCAAGGAGAGCGGAGAAGTGCCGAAAAAGCCTTATTTCAAGCCATTCTCGGGCATAAAATAAGAACGCTAACCTCGATACTCATTGTATCAAAATTAGCGTTCTTATATGGTGCCGGTGGTCGGACTCGAACCGACACGGTATCGCTACCAACGGATTTTGAGTCCGTCACGTCTGCCAATTCCATCACACCGGCCGGAAGTATCAGGGTGTGTTTCTAAAAGCGCGGCGGCACAGATCCGGCGGCTTTTCCACCGGTTTTTTGTCGCTAAAACCTTGAAATAGCGCTGCTATTCATGCGGTTTTGCTCCTCAAACCGGCGAAAAATTCGCTCGGCTTGCGCTCGCCGCATTTTAGAAACATACCCTAGTATTCTAGCATAGGGAAATCGCAAAAGCAAGACCCGGCCAGGGCGGCCTCCCGCGCCAAATCCGCCGTGCGCCGGGAGAAAAGCGGTTGCCCCGGCAAAACGCGCATATTGACTTTATCCGTCGAAGCGTGTACCATTAGCGCGTAAAAATCCCGCCCCCGTGCGCTGGGCGCCCCGGGGCCGAACTATTGAAAAACGGCGGCGCGCATGACGACGGCAGTCCTTGTTTTCTTCATTCTTTCCGTAATCTCGGCGGTGGCGGCGGGCGTCCCGCTGATCTTTCCGCTGCTGCTGGGCAGCGTGCTGTTCGGCCTTTTGGCGCTGTGGAAGGGGTTCTCGCTCTCCGAAACGCTGACCATGATGTTCTCGGGCGTGCGTACGGGCTTCCTCGTGTTCGTGATCTTCGTGCTGATGGGCCTTTTGACCGCCGCGTGGCGCGCGTCGGGCACGATCGCGTTTTTTGTGTACTGGGGCGTGCGGCTGATCTCGCCCGGCTTTTTCCTGCTGTATTCGTTTTTGATCGTCAGCGCCGTCTCGTACCTGATGGGCTCCTCGTTTGGCGCGGTGGGCACGCTCGGCGTGATGCTGATGGTGCTCGCCAAAAGCGGCGGCGTGCCCACTGTGATGGCCGCGGGCGCGATCATCGGCGGCTCGTATATCGGAGACCGCTGCTCGCCGCTGTCCGGCAGCGAGAACCTGATCGCCGTCATCACCGAAACGGACCTGTCCAAAAATTTGCGCGCCGCGCTGCGCACGGGGCTTTTGCCGATGCTCGCCGCCAGCGCGTTCTATGTCGTGCTCTCTTTGTTCCATCCGCTGACCGCCATGTCCGACACGATGTTCGACGAGATCGCGGGCGCGTACAACCTCAGCCCCCTTACGGCGCTGCCGGCGCTGGCCGTGCTCGTGCTGCCGCTCTTTAAATGCAACATCAAGCTTACGATCGGCACAAGCCTGCTTGTTTCGTGCCTGCTCGCCGTGTTTTTACAAAACGAGCTGCCGCTGCGCCTGTTAAAACAGCTGGTCACGGGCTACGAGCCGGCGTTTTCCGGCACGTTCGCGGAATTGATCGACGGCGGCGGCATCCGCTCGACGCTCAACGGCGCGTTGATCGTGCTGGTCTCGTCGACGTATTCCGGCATCTTCCAGAAGACGGGCGTGCTCGACGGCGCGGACCGCCTGCTGCTTTTACTTGCGCGGCGGACGAACCCGTTCCTCGCCACGGCCGTGGCTTCGGTGCTGACCGCTATTGTCGCGTGCAGCCAGACGCTCGCCGTGATGCTCACATACCAGATAATGCGGCCGCTCGTTTTGGACGGCACCGTCGAGCGCGGCCGCATGGCGCAGTACCTGCAGAACACCGTCGTCACGATCTCGCCGCTGATTCCGTGGAACATCGCGGTATCGGTGTCGCTGGCGATCCTCGGCGCCGACGCGCGCTGCATCCCGTACGCGGCCTATCTGTACCTCGTGCCGCTGATCGCGTTTTTGCGGGACCGGATCATGGCCGCGCGCAGCGGGGCAAACGCAAAGCGCGCGGGCTGATGTCCCCGCGCGCCGAAGCTTTTGTTGTGAGCCGAACGATATCCGCAGCATCGCCGCAATATGCGGAGCGGAAACCGCCTATGCCGGCAGTTCCCGAACCATACGATTGAGGAAGAAACAATGGGTGCGGCCTGCGAAACGCCCTTGCGCTTCTCCTTCGGCTCAACTCTACTATACCGCGCCAATTTGGCATGTCAAGCGGGACAACGTGACAATTTCGTGACCAATCATCGCGCGTTTGCCGCATTCAATTTTATTTCGCGCTCTTCCTAATTATCGGGATTCGTGATACACTGAAAAAAACATTTTTTCGCTAAAAAACGGGGGTTTTTGTATGCGGCTAGGCGAACTGGTCGATCGGATCCGGCGCGGGGACAGGGCCGCGCTCAACGAGGTCATCCGCGTCTACGGCGCCGACCTGTACCAGCGCGCGCTCGCGGCCACGCAGGACAAGACCATCGCCCAGCAGGTCACGCGGCAGATGGTCACCGAGTTTGTGGACACGATCAAGCGCCACCCGGAGCTGGACGGCTGGGACCTGTGGCTCTCCGCGCTCGCCAGCCGGAACCTGGAGGCGCGCCGCAGCGCGCAGCGCGAGGTGCAGAAGCTCGGCGACGAGCTTGAGCGCGAATTTGCCGCCGCCGAGGTGCCCACCTATACCGGGAGCGCGCGGCCGCAGCCGCGCGCCGCGGCTGAAAGCGCCGCCGCGCCGCCGCCGCGCGTGTACGCGCAGCCGCATTCGCCCGCGGAGCCTGGCGCGCGCGCGCAGGCGTATTCGTCCGCGGAGCCTGGCGCGCAGGCGCGGCCGGAGCCCGAGCAAAAAAAACGCGGCGGGGCCGGGCGCGTGCTGCTGACGCTGCTCTTCTCGGTCCTGTGCGCCGCGCTGCTGTGGCTTGTGCTCGGTATGACGATGCGCCTCGGCTGGCTGCCGCCCGTCGACCTCGGGTACGCGTGGTTCAACCAGCATATCTATCTGCTGTTTTAGGGGGGGCGAGGATACCGGGGCGGGGGTACGCTGCGCGTAGAAAGCCGTTGAGGGCTCTGCCCTCAAACACCCGCCAAAGGGACACGTCCCTTTGGAAACCCTTTCTGCCGGACACGCGGCCTGCGTCCCTTGCTCGCTGGGCCTGCGCCTTGCTTGGCCACAGCGTCCTTTGAAACGCAACTCAAAAGCAGCCGAAAACGGCTGCTTTTTTCTGCGGGATTCCAAAGGGACATGTCCCTTTGGCAGTGGTTTGGAGGGGCCGTAGCCGAGCGCCGCCTGTGGCGGATCAAGCGAGGTGAAGGCCCAGTGAGCAAGGAAGCACAGGCCCAAAGGGGCGTGTGCGACCATTGCGAACTGTGGGGAGCCTCCAACGTTCTCCCTTTCCCCCGCTCCTTCCGCCGGCACTTTTCTATTCGTCGCGGAACAGCCAATGCACGACTTTGTCGGAGAGGGTCATGCCGATTTTCTTCTGCAGGCCGAGCGAGGCGTCGTTATGGACGCGCACCTGCCCGAACGGCAATATGCCGAGCGAGAGCTGGCGGTTGATCATAAACGCCTCAAGCGCGTAGGCAAGGCCGAACCGCCGGTACTGCGGCAGCACCTGCAAAAGGCCGACGGAGCCCTCGTCGTGCGTGCCGGCAAAGCCCGCCAGTTCGCCCGAAACGAACGCGCCGAACAGCCCGGCGTCGATGCGCTCGCGGATATAGCCGACGTCCGCCTGCGCGCTGTAATTTTTCGCGACAAACTCCGCGTGCGCCTGGGTCAGCGGCCGGATCTCGGCGTTTTCCGGCAGCGTATACGGGATCGGTTCCCGGCCGTAATAGGCGCAGTTGTAGCAGTCCATAAACGAGCGGAAGCCGCGCTTTCTCGTCAGCTCGCCGTACAGAAACGGCTGGTGCAGCACGATCGCGCCCACGTCTGCACCGTCGAGCATCGGGAGCAGCCGAAAAGCCGTTCTTTCGTTTTCGGTGCTGACAAAGCGTATGTCGGTGCTCGATACGATTACGCCGTCCGCCGCGGCGTAAAGCGCGCGCGAACCGGAAAGCCGGAGCGCCTCCGACATGTCGACGTGCAGCAGCGGATCGCGCGCGAAATAGTTCGTCAAAATTTTCTGCATGTCCAGATTCTACCACGCTTTTTTCCGGCTTTCAACGGTGCGCGCCGCCATGTACGCGCGCCCTTTGACAAAGCGCGCGGCGCGATGCTACAATATTCTGATGCATGGCGTAACAGCGCGAAAACGAGGGGGAGCGGCGTGGCCGATTTAACGGCGATCATCCTGACGCGGAACGAGGAAAAGAATATCGCGGCGTGCCTTGGCTCCGTCGCCGGGTTTGTCTCGCGCGCGGTCGTGGTCGACTGCGGCAGCACCGATCGCACGGTCGAGATCGCGCGGTCTTTCGGCGCGGACGTGCTGGAGCACGCGTTTACGTACTACGCCGCGCAGTTCAACTACGCGCTCGACAACGCGGACATTACCACGAGGTGGACGCTGCGGCTCGACGCGGACGAGCGGTTCACCCCCGAAGTGTGCAAAAAGTGCGAATCGCTGATGGAACAGCACGCCGGGGATGACATAAACGGGATCGTGGTCGAGTCCGACTTCTATTTTCTAGGGCGGCTGATGAAGCACGGCGGCAGCAAGAAGCGCAAGATCATGGTGTTCAGGACGGGGCTCGGGCGCATCGAGGACCGAAAGCGCGACGCGCACACGGTGCTGCTTGCCGGTCGTCCGGTTGTGATTTCCGAGCGGTTCGTGCACAACGACTTTAAGGATTTGTACAGCTACATCGCGCGGTACAACTGGTACGGCACGCGCGAGCTTTCCGACTACCTCGCGTTTAAAAGCGGCGCGCCGCAGGAGGTCAACACCGACGCGAAGCTTCTGCGCCACCGCAAAAAGAAATACGGCCTGTACTACCGCGCGCCGATGTTCGTGCGCGCCTTTTTATGGTTTTGCTACAATTATTATCTGCGGCTCGGCTTTCTCGACGGCCGCGAGGGGTATCTCTACCATTGGTTCGAGAATTACTGGTACCGCTTTCTGGTCGACGCGCGCATCTACGAGCACGCAAAGACCGGCGCGGCGCCCGAGGAGCTGAAGGCGCTTGAACGCTGACCATAAAAACGCGCGTCCGCTTCGCGTCCTTGCGGTCGTGACGACGCGTTACGCAAGGAACGGCATCACGGGCGTGGTGAAGAACCTCGCCGCGGGGCTGCTGCCCGGCGAGGCCGTGGTCGACTATGCGTTAATCAACGAAATAGAAGCGGACGAGCGCGCGGCGATCGAGGGGAAAGGCGGGCGCGTGTTCGTGTTCCCGCACCGGAACCGCCGGCCGCTCGCGTATATCTTCGCGCTCTCGCGGCTTGTCCGCAAAAACCGCTACGACGTCGTGCACGCGCACGGCAACAGCGCGACGCTCTCGGCCGAGATGCTCGCCGCGCGCCTTGGCGGCGCGCGCGCACGCTTTGCGCACGCGCACAACACGACCTGCTCGCATGAGAAGCTGCACGCGCTGCTTTTCCCGCTGTTTTCCCGTTGCACGACGCACGCGCTCGCCTGCGGCGGGGAGGCGGGGCGCTTTTTGTTTGGGACGCGGCCGTTTACGGTGCTGAAGAACGGCGTGGACGCGGCGCGCTTTGCGTTCGACCCATCCGCGCGTTCGGCCGCGCGCGCGGAGCTGGGGCTTATTGGAAAGCTTGCGTTCGGCAGCGTCGCGTCGCTGACAGCGCGCAAGAACCACGCGTTTTTGCTCGAGACCTTCCAATATATATATGAGCGCGAGCCCTCGGCCGCGCTGCTGCTCGCGGGCACCGGCCCGCTCGAGGAAGCTTTGCGCGCGCGCTCCCGGGAGCTGGGGATCGCGGACGCCGTACGGTTTTTGGGCGGCGTAACCGACGTTTTGCCGCTCTACCTCGCGCTGGACGCGCTGCTCATGCCGTCGCTGTGCGAGGGGCTGCCGCTCGTGCTCGTGGAGGCGCAGTGCGCTTCTCTGCCCTGCCTTGCGTCCGGCGGCGTGCCGAACGAGGCGGACCTAACCGGCCTCGTCTCGTTTTTGCCGCTCTCGGCGGGGGCTTCCGCCTGGGCCGGGCGCGCGCTGGAACTGCCGATGCCGGACGGGACCCGCGCCGCGGGCGCCGCGGACGCGTTGTCCGCGGTCCGGGCCGCGGGGTACGACCGCCAAAGCGCGGCAAACGAACTGCTTAGCTTGTACCGCGCGGCGGAGGAGGAGGGCGCATGAAGGAGCTCAAGCGCCTCCTGATCGTGACGCACAACCTCGCGGGCGGCGGCTGCGAGCGCGTGGTCTCGCTGCTTTCCGCGTTCTTTTCCGAGCGCGGCATCGACGTGTCGATCGCCACGGAGTACGCTTGCGAGAGCTTCTACGCGCTCGACCCGCGCGTGCGCGTGTTCCCGCTCCTCCCCAAGAGCGAGTGCTCCGCGCGCGACATCCCGAAGGCATACGCGGCGCTTAGGCGTCATGTGCTCTCCGTGCGGCCGGACCTCGTGCTCGCGCTGCCGGAGAAGGTGAACGTCTGGGCGGCGCTGTGGCTTCTCGGCGCGCGCACGCCGCTTGTCGTCTGCGAGCGCAACGACCCGCGCCGCCATCCTGAGAGCGGGCCAAAGAGGATGCTGCGGCGGCTTGCGTATCCGTTCGTCCGGGGCTTCGTGTTCCAGACCGCGGAACAGGCGTCGTTTTTCCCGCGGCGCGTCCGCGCGCGCGGCGCCGTGCTCGATAACCCGCTCGACACCTCCTTGCTGCCCGCGCCGTATTTTGGCCTGCGCGAGAAGACCGTGGTCTCCGCGGGGCGGCTGGAAAGGCAGAAGAACTTTCCACTGCTTGTCCGCGCGTTTGCCGCGTTTCATAAGGAGCACCCGGACTGGAAGCTCGTCATCTACGGCGAGGGGAGCGGGCGCGCCGCGCTTGAGCAGCTCTGCAAAGAAACGTTGCCCGAGGGCAGCTATTCGCTGCCGGGGCAGAGCGCGACGCTGGACTTCGACATGCAGAAGGCGGGCATGTTCGTGCTGCCGTCGGACTTTGAGGGCATGCCGAACGTGCTGATCGAGGCCATGGCCATGGGGCTGCCGGTCGTCGCGACGGACTGCCCGTGCGGCGGCCCGGCGTCGCTCGTCCGGAACGGCGAGAGCGGCCTGCTCGTGCCGGTGGGCGGCGAGCAGGCGCTTGCCGCGGCTATGGCGCTCCTTGCGGACGAACCGGGGCTTGCGGCTAAGCTCGGCCGCGAGGCCGCGGGCATCCGCGCGCGCGTCGACGCCGTGGCGGTGACGGAGCTATGGAGGGCGTATCTTGAACGAGTCGTGCGCGCCGCGCGCTGAAAAACGGCTGCTGTATGCGGCCGACATACTATTCTTTCTGCTGCTTGTGACCGAGTGGATAACGAAGCACACGCTCGTTTCGCAGGCCGTGCTGGCCGCGTTCGTGCTCGCCGTGCTTGTGTTGGCCGTTCGCACAAAAAAGCTGTATCTTTCGCAGTGGTTCGCGTTTTCGGCGGCGGTAATCGCGTTCGGCGCGCTGGGCCTTCTTTGGGCCGTCGACGTGCCCACCGCGTTTGCCATGGTGAAGACGCTGTGCGTCAACCTTGTGGCGCTGTTTGCGGCGTACCAGTATTTTTTGCTGCGGCGGAACATGCGGCGCGTGCTGCTCCTGTACATCCTTGCCGCGGCGGCGTTTTTGATCGCGGTCGTCGCGCTGTCGTACCCAAAGCCGTTCGAGACGCGGCTCGGCATGGAGGCTTTTGTCAACCCGAACGACGTGGCGATCATAGCCAGCGTTGCGTTCGTGCTCGCGCTGCAGCGCGCGCTCGGCGAGCCGGGGGAGAGGGCGGGCAGGCGGCTTCTCTGGCTGCTCGCGTTCGTCCCGCTGATGGGCGCGGTGTTCTTTACGAGCTCGCTCAAGGGCTACGCGGCAATCGGCGCGGGCACGGTGCTGTACGTGCTGCTGCGCTACCCCAGGTACGCGCCAAGGAACGCGGCGATCCTGTTTGTCGCCTCCTGCGGCATCGTCTACCTGCTCACGATGGAGGGATTCCTCGTGCGCTGGCCGGGCGTCTACTACCGCATCACGTACCGGCTGCAAAAGATTTTGGAGTACCTCGAGGGCGGCGCGCGGCATCGGTCGCTGTCGATCATCGTGCGCAACAAACTCATCGCCGCGGGCATCGCGCTGATCAAGGCGCGGCCGCTGACAGGCTGGGGGCTGGACTGCTTCCGCTTTTTGCCGGGCTCGGGCGGCACGTACTCGCACAACAACTACATCGAGCTGCTGGTCTCCGGCGGCGCGCCGCTGCTTCTGCTGTTCTACGCGCCTTACGCGCTCGCGCTCAAAAAAGCGTTTGCCGTGCGCAAAAGCAGCACGGCCGTGCGCGCGCTGCTTGTGCTCGTGCTGTTGCAGTTCCCGCTCGACTGGGCGATGGTGTCGTACTTCGACCGTTCCACGCTGCTGCTGCCGGTCCTGCTGCTCGCCGGCACGCGGCTGGCAAAGGACAACGGCGAAAAAGACGACCTGCCCGCGCTGCGACGGTATCTGAAAAACCCCTTCCGCGTGTTCGCGCTGCTCGGCAGCCGCGGGCGGCTGCGTTTTCTGCCGGACAGGCTGTTTCTAAAGCTCGTGTACCGCGGCAGGCTCGGGATAAAGCTCGACCTCGACCGGCCTTTGCGCATGACGGAGCGCATCCAGTGGCAGAAGCTGTACGACCGGCGGGAGATATACAAAACGCTCGCGGACAAGCTTGCCGTGCGCGATTATGTGGCCGAGCGGATCGGTAAAGAGCACCTCGTGCCGCTTATCGGTGTGTGGGACGACGCCGCAAAAATTGACTTTGCCGCGCTGCCCGAGCGCTTTGCGCTCAAGTGCACGCACGACTCCGGCGGCGTGCGCGTCTGCGCCGACCGCGCGTCGTTCGACGCGGCCGAGGCGGTGCGCTTTTTAAACCGCAGGCTGAAGACGAACTATTTCTACACCGCGCGCGAGTGGGCGTATAAGTGTGTGAAGCCGCGCGTGCTCGCCGAAGCGTTCATCGGCGGCGACGACGGCCGCCTGCCGGACGATTTTAAGTTTTTCTGCTTTGACGGCCACGTACGCGCCGTCGTCGTGTGCACGAACCGAAAAAAAGCGCACGCGGACTACTATTTTATGACGCCGGACTGGAAGCCGTTTCCGGTCAACGCGCTCTCGCGCGAGGCCGAGAGGACGGACTTTTTGCCCGAACAGCCCGCGGCATACGCGGAGATGCTGCGCCTTGCCGAAACGCTCGGCCAGGGCATCCCGCAGGTGCGCGTGGACCTGTACGAATACCGCGGGAGCGTGCTGTTCGGCGAGATGACGCTCTACGACCAGGCGGGCTTCGACGACGAGTTCGTCGACGGCGGCGACGCGCGTATGGGCGCGTTCTACGACGAGACGCTGTTTCCCGATCCGAATCCGCGCATAAAGGGGAGGACGAAATGAAGCGGACGCTGCTGTTCGGCGCGGACGTCGTGCCGACCGAATCCAATTTTGCCGCGTTCTCATCAGGCGACGCCGCGGCGCTGCTCGGGGACGAGCTGATGAAGCGCTGGCTTACCGCCGACGCGCGCGTGCTCGGCCTCGAATGCGTGCTGTTCGACGGGAACGCGCCGATACAAAAGAACGGCCCGGCGCTGAAGGCGCCCGAGGCTTGCGTTGCGGGGCTCGCGGCCCTAAAGCCCAACTACGCCGCGCTGGCGAACAACCACGTCCTCGACCACGGCGAAGCGGGGCTTTCCCGCACGGTGGCGCTGCTCGGCGGCGCGGGCGTTTGGACGCTCGGCGCGGGGGAGACGCTTCTTGAGGCCGCAAAGCCGCGCGTTCTGAGGGTCGGCGGCGTGCGCGTGGGGCTGTACGCGTGCGCGGAGCACGAGTTTTCGATCGCGGCCGAAATGGGCGCGGGCGCG
>CAZKGE010000069.1:0-9909 GCA_964552065.1 uncultured Oscillospiraceae bacterium
ACATGTCTTTATTATACCAGAAAGTCCCTGGGCAGCGACTTTTTTGACAGACTGAGGCGCCCTTAAGGGCGCCTCTTTTGAACGCGAAAAGCTTGGTTTTGTGAGGGCTTCGCGCCCTTAGCTGTTCGCAATGGCTGCGAAGCGTCGCGGCCCTCGTCTACCGCCTTCCGCTCCCCCTGTTTACTGCGCCTGCGCTTCACTTTTCCCGCCGCAGGCGGCGCGGGAACTTTGGCCCACCGCCATAGAACCAAAGGCTCTTGAAAACCTTATTCGGCGGAGAGATACGCGAAACGATTGGGGATTCCAAAGGGGCGTGCCCCTTTGGCGGGGCGCGGGGCGGCGCCCCGCGGCGTATCCCGCTACAGGCTTGGTTCGATTCTCTGGAACGCCCCTTTTTCTAAACACAGCGTATCGCATTGCAGGCCGGCTTCGACCCTATAAATACCCCTCTCCTTAAATCAAAGAAGCAAAGAACACAAATGGAGGCGCCCCCTCGGGGCGCCTCCCGTTTTGCTGTCTGTTTTTCGTAAACCCTAACTCCGCCGCTACTTTGCGACGCGCAGCATGCGAATGGCGTTGAGGATCGCGATCACCGCCACGCCGACGTCGGCGAACACCGCCGCCCACATCGATGCGATGCCAAGAGCGCCCAGTAAAATCACCGCGCCCTTGACCGACAGCGCGATTGCGATATTCTGCCTGGCGATGCGCAGCGTCTTCTTGGCAAGTTTGATCGCGACCGGCAGCCGCGAAGGCTCGTCGGTCATGATGACCACGTCCGCCGCCTCGATGGCCGCGTCGGAGCCGAGCCCGCCCATCGCGATGCCGATGTCCGCGCGCGCGAGCACGGGCGCGTCGTTGATGCCGTCGCCGACGAAGGCAAGCTTGCCCGAGGCCGATTTTTCGGCCAGCAGCGATTCAACCTTCTCGACCTTGTCCGCGGGCAGCAGCGCGGCGTAGACGGCGTCGAGACCAAGCTGCTTTGCGATCTGCTCGCCGATCTCCTTTGCGTCGCCGGTCAGCATGACGAGCTTGCGGATGCCCGAGGCGCGCAGCTCGGCAATCGCCTTTTCCGCGTCCGGCTTGAGTTCGTCCGCAATCACGACATAGCCGCGGTACGTTCCGCCGACCGCAACGTGCACGACCGTGCCGATTACGCCCTGCGCTGCGCCGGCCGCAACGCCGACCTCCCGCATGAGCGCCGCGTTGCCCGCGGCCACCTGCCGGCCGTCGACAGTTGCGACGACGCCCTTGCCGGGCAGTTCTTCGGCTGCCGAAACGCGCGCGCCGTCGACCGGCTTTCCGTACGCCTGCCGCAGCGAGAGCGAGATCGGGTGGTTGGACAGGCTCTCGGCATGGGCCGCAAGCTCGATCAATTCGGCCTCGCCGATGCCGTCCGGCATGACCCGCTGCACGCGGAACACGCCGCGCGTCAGCGTCCCGGTCTTGTCGAACGCGACGATCTCGGCGCGCGCGAGCGTTTCGAGGTAGTTGCCGCCCTTGACGAGGATGCCGTTGCGCGACGCGCCGCCGATACCGCCGAAGAAGCTCAAAGGAATCGAGATGACGAGCGCGCACGGACAGGAAACCACGAGGAAGACCAGCGCGCGGTAGAGCCAGTCCGAGAGCCTTGCGCCCGGCAGTAACATCGGCGGCACGGCGGCAAGCAGCGCGGCCACGATCACGACGCCCGGCGTGTAATAGCGCGCGAATTTCGTGATGAACTGCTCGGACTGTGACTTTTTGCCGCTTGCGTTCTCGACGAGGTCGAGGATGCGGCTCACGGTCGACTCGCCGTACGGCTTCGCCACGCGCGCGGTGAGCGCGCCGCTGATGTTGATGCAGCCGCTCAGCAGCGCGTCGCCGGGACCGACCTCGCGCGGCAGCGATTCGCCGGTCAGCGCGGAGGTGTCCAGCGCGGAATTGCCGGCGGTGACCACCGCGTCGAGCGGCACCCGTTCGCCCGGCTTGACGACGATGCTTTCGCCGACAGCCACGTCCAACGGATCGGCCTTCTCGAGCGCGTCGCCGCGCTGCACGTTCGCATAATCGGGGCGGATGTCCATGAGCGCCGCGATGGATTTGCGCGATTTGCCCACCGCGTAGCTCTGGAACAGTTCGCCGACCTGATAGAACAGCATGACGGCGACGCCCTCGGAATAGTACCCGATCGCAAATGCGCCGACGGTAGCGATACTCATCAGAAAGTTCTCGTCGAACACCTGGCCGCGCAAAATGCGCCGCACGGCCTTGTACACGATGTCGCCGCCGATAATCGCAAACGCGAGAAGGTGCAAAGCCAGCGACACATATTTCTGCTCCGCCGGATACAGGGAAGCCGCGGCGTATACGGCGGCGCCCGCGAGAATCCGCAGCAGTTGTTTTTGGTTGGCTGAGAGCTTCATCAGGATACCTTTTTCACGGTCATGTCCGGACCGATTTTCTTGACAATAGCATTTGCAGAGCGGACGATCTCATCAAAGTTTTCGTCCGCGCCGTCGATGACGAGCTTTGCGGTCAAAAAGTTGACCGACGCGGCCTTTACGCCCGCAAGCTGCTGCACGCCGCGCTCGATCTTCGCCGCGCAGTTTGCGCAATCCAGGCCCTCGAGCCGAAACGTTGCCTTCATGTTCCGTACCCCCGCATAAAATATTGCACTCATCCATTCAGTTGAGCGGCTGTTCAACTTACAATATGATTATAGTTGAAGGGCTGTTCAACTGTCAACGGTTTTTTGCACGTTTGAACGCGCATTTTGTCAAGTTCGCGCCGGTCCGCCGCGCGCGGGGTTTTGGCCCGCTCTTGCCCCGAGGGGTGTGCAGCGGCCGCGCGTTGTGCTACAATGATACCGTACGGCATGGGGCGGACGCATAGCGGCCGTTCCCGCCAAAGCGGCGCCGGGTATCCGGCGCAATCAACAGCGAGGACACATGGAAACGGAAGTGAGCGCGATGAAAAAAGACGATATGCTGTGCGACTGCGAGGTCATCCACGCGGAGGTGGTCGACGCCGTCCGGCAGAAGATGCCGGAGGAGAACGAGCTGTACGATCTGTCGGATTTTTTCAAAATTCTGGGCGAGAGCACGCGCGTGCGCATCATCTGGGCCCTGGACGAGCACGAGATGTGCGTGTGCGACCTGGCGGTGCTGCTCGGCATGACGAAATCCGCCATCTCGCACCAGCTTCGGCTGCTGCGGCAGAACAACCTCGTCAAGAACCGGCGCGAGGGGAAGGTCGTCTACTATTCTCTGGCGGACGAGCATATCCAGCAGATTTTTGAGACGGGCCTCGAGCATATCCGCGAAAAGACCGAGGAAGCCGAGGACTGACGCCGCGCGCAGCCAGGCATTTTTAACTGGCCCGGCGCGATATGAATTCCGCGCGGCCGGAGGAGGGAACATGCGAATCGTCATTATCGGCGGCGTGGCCGCCGGCATGAGCGCGGCGGGCAAGGCCGCGCGAACGGACCCTGCGGCCGAGGTCGAGGTGTACACGAAGGAAGCGTACATCTCGTATTCGGCGTGCAGCCTGCCGTACCTTGCCAAGAACCTGATCGCAAACGAAAGCGACCTGATCGCGCGCACGCCGGAGCAGATGGCAAAGCAGGGCGTGGCCGTGCACATCCTGCACGAGGCGATCGAGATTCTGCCGGAGGAGAAGGCCATTCTGGTGCGCGGCCCGTCGGGCGAGGAGAAGCGCGTCCCCTACGACAGGCTCGTCATCGCTACGGGCGCCAGGCCGATCGTGCCGCGGCTGCCCGGCGTCGATGCCGAGGGCGTGTTCACGATCAAGGGCATCCCCGACGTCCACGCGCTGCAAAGATACATTGCAAAACGCGGCTGCCGCAGCGCGGTCATCGTCGGCGGCGGTTTCATCGGCGTGGAGATGGCGGACGCGCTGACAAGCCTCGGCATTCGCACCACGGTCGTCGAGAAGCTGCCGCAGATCCTGCCGCCGTTCGACGCGGACATGGCCGGCATGGCGCAATCGGCGCTCGAGGAGCAGGGCGTGCGCGTGGTTTGCGGCGCGGGCGTGACCGGCATCGAAAAAGACGCGGACGGCCGCGTGCGCGCGGTGCGCACGGAGGCGGGGGAGCTGAACGCGGAGCTCGTGATCCTCGCCATCGGCGTAGTGCCGAACACGGAGATCGCCGCTCAAGCGGGCATCGAATTGGGCGCGCGCGGCGCAATCCGCGTCGACGCGCGGATGCGCACGAACGTCCCGGACATCTACGCCGCGGGCGACTGCGTGTGCACGACGCAATTGGTCACGGGCGCGGAGAGCTTCATTCCGATGGGTACGACCGCGAACAAGGCGGGCAAGGTTGCGGGTGAAAACGCCGCGGGCGGCTCGGCCGAGTTTTTGGGCGTGACGGGCACGATGATATTCAAGCTGTTCGATAAAGAGGCGGCCAAGACCGGGCTTTCGCTGCGCGAGGCGGCGTCGATGGGCCTCGACGCGCGCGAGAGCACGATCCACAGCCACACGCGCGCGTACGGGTATCCGGGCGCGGGGGATATCGCGGTCAAGCTCGTCGTCGAGAACGGCACGGACCGGCTGCTGGGCGGGCAGATATTCGGCGCGGAGGGCGCGGCAAAGCGCATCGACGTGCTGGCCGCGCTCGTCTACCTTCGCGCGGCCGTGTCCGACCTGGCCGCGCTGGACCTTGCGTACGCGCCGCCGTTTGCCCCCGTGTGGGACCCGCTGCTCGTCGCGGCAAACCAGGCGCTGCCGAAAAAAGCGTAGCCGGCCGTGCCGGCGCGCGGCGTTACCGAATGTTTTCCAGGGCGCTTTGGTTCTGCTTTTTATCGGAACATGATAGAATGAAACGAACGATGAGGCGCGTTTCAGAGCAAAGGTTTTATAGTTGTGAATTTTCGATGGATCCGTTGCTATTTGGCCCGCCCTTGGATATAGTATCGGCAGAGGTATCACCGTCGAATACGGTCCGTGGCGCTTCGTCACCAGAGCCGTAACTGTCGTCGGTGATATCTCGGATTTTGGTCATGTAAGGAGAACGATATGCCTTTTTGCGCAAATTGCGGAACTGACCTGGGAAACGAACCGGTCCGGTTCTGCCCGAACTGCGGCGCGCCGCAACCCGCACAGCTGCAACCCGCCGCCGCACCGGAGTCTGTGCCGCCGCAGGCGGCACCGCCGGACAGCCAAAAAACGGCGAAAAACCGTGCCCCGGACCCGGCCACCGCGCCCGACGGCCTGAGCAGGCGCAGGTTTTTAAGCGCCTATTCCGCCGGCGCGAAGCTCTGCGTGACCGCGGCGGTGCTCGCGTATATCTCGGCCGGCGTGACGGCCGTCGCCTCGCTGGTCGGAAACGTGGCGGAGGGCATCTCAACTTTTTCGCTGATCGACGCGGCGATTCTGCTGACGCTGGGACTTTTGGTCCACCTCAAGTTCAGCCGCGTGGCCGCTGTCCTGATGCTGCTGTACGGGGCGTTCAACTGCGTCTATATGACGGTTGTGAACGGACAGTTCGCGGGATATTTCGGGCTGCTGGCCGGCATCCTTGCGGTGATCGGCGCGTTCGGCTGCGCAAAGGACTGGCGCAACTATCGGCTGCGGCAAAGCGGGACTGAGTCGCAGGGCTAGGCGTACGGAGCCGGTATAACCGGAGCGGCGGCGCGGAGGCTTTTATAAAAAAAACAGCGGTCCCGGCGATATGCGCATCGGGACCGTTTTCTTGCTTTTGCCGCGGGGGGCGGGGCGGCGGGAGAATCCTTTACGGCGTGCAGGCGGCTTACAGCGTCTTTCGATAGATGCTGTACCCGTCCAGCTGCCGGTACGGCTTAAAGCCGCAGGCCTCGTACATTGCCGGATGGCCGTGGTAGTGGCCGAAGCAGTCCAGCTCCCCGGCGGCAGGATACGCCTCTAACACTTGGCAACCCTCCGCCGCGGCGTCCTGGAGGACGCGGTTCAGCAGAGCCGCGGCAACGCCCTTCCGCCGAAACGTGGGGGCAACGATAAAGCAGGTGACGACCTTGACGGGCGGAGCTTTTGCGTCGTCGCCGTCCCAGATGTCGCGGTTTTCGCAGAGCTTTTTGTAGCCGCGCTTGTCGGACGCGTTGCACCAGCCGACGACCTGCCCGTCCGCATAGGCCAGGTACCCGCGCATCACGCCGGTATTGATCAAGTCGATGGCGACGTTGCGCAGCACGTCGCGCGTACAGCGGGAGGATTCCTCTTCGAGCCGCTGTTCGTCCTGCTTGCCGAGGTGAAAAAAAGTGCAATAGCACCATTGCCACTCGGGATGATCGGCAAAAGCGACGTGATCGAAGAAATACAGAAAGTCGTCGAGCAACTCGGGGCTTAATGGTCGGATGATCGTCTCCATACAAAAAGGCCTCCTTTTGCGCGCATGCTTTGCTGACAACGGATTAAATACGGATATGCATTTCATTTATATAGTATCGGAATCCCATGCGATACGCAAGCCCGCGGCGGCAATAAGCCCGCGCAGGCACGGCGAGACCGCCTGCAGGGCGTTCCGTCCTGCAGACGGTCTTCGATTTGTCTGGCGTTGATAAAACAGACGCGACGCGCACGCAGCGCCGCCGAAGGCGGCGCCCGCAAAAGGTTGGTAGCAAGCAGATCGGCGTTAAAAGCGCGCGCTTGCAAGCGCTTAGCCGATGCGAGCGTGACTTTTTGCGGGAAAGGAGGAGCGACGGAGCGTATATAAAGAATCCCCAGCCGCGAAGCGGCCGGGGATTCTGAATGGAGCGGAGTCCGCTCCGACGTGGCGCGCCTGGCAGGGTTCGAACCTGCGACCTACCGGTTCGTAGCCGGGCACTCTATCCACTGAGCTACAAGCGCATCCGCACCAAATTATTGTAGCGTCGCCTCCTGCGAATGTCAAGGGTTTATCCATAGATTTTACGGGCGGGCTGCCGCACGGGTTTGGCGTCGACTATTTGCCTCAGCAAATTCAGCAGGTCGCACAAAACCTGTCCGCCGGCGTTTCAGTCCACGCCGCGCGTCTCGTCGTCCGGCCCGTCGTCCGCGGCGCCGTCGTCGAGCAGCCTGTGCGCCGAAACGTCGTCGAGACGCTCCACGTTGCGCAGTTTGCGGACAATCGAGCGCGTGCGCACGCCGATGAGCTGGTCGAGGTCGTCGTTGACCTGCAGCAAGCGTTTTTGCGAGCTGGCGAGCGTCGCCGAAAACCGCTCAAACTCGGTCTTGACCGCGCCGAGCACCTCCCAAACCTCGCTGCTGCGCTTCTGGATTGCGAACGAGCGGAAACCCATCTGCAGGCTGTTTAAAAGCGCGGCCATGGTGGAGGGGCCCGCGATGTTGACGCGGTAGCCGCGCTGCAGTTCCTCGACCAGTCCGCGGTTGACGACCTCTGCATACAAACCCTCGAACGGCAGGAACAGGATCGCAAAATCCGTCGTGTTCGGCGGATCGATGTACTTTGTGCGGATGTCCTTGGCTTCCTTTTTCAGCTCGGCGACGAGCGCGGACACGGCGAGCTTAATTGCGTCCGGGTTGCCCACGTCGTACGCGTCCTGCAGCGCTGCGTACAGGACGCCGGGGAACTTTGCGTCGATCGGCAGCAGGATGCGGCGGCCGTCCTCCGCGGGGAGCCGGACCGCGTACTCGACGCGTTCGCTGCTTCCCGGCTTGGTCACGGCGTTCACCTCATATTGCTCGGGCGAGAGAATCTCCTCGAGGATGGCGCCGAGCTGGATTTCGCCGAGTATGCCGCGCGTCTTAACGTTGGAGAGCACCTTTTTTAAATCCCCGACGCCTTGGGCGAGCTGCTGCATTTCGCCCAGGCCCTTATAGACCTGCTCGAGCCGCTCGTTGACGAGCTGGAACGACTGCGTCATCTTGGATTCCAACGTTTTCTGGAGCTTTTCGTCGACGACCTGGCGCATCTCGTCGAGCCGCTGGTTGCTGTCCGATTGAATGGAGGTCAACCTGCGCTCGACGGTCTGGCGGATGTTCTCAAGCTTCTGTTCGTTGCCCGTTTCAAACGTGGCAAAGCGCGACTCGGACTGCGCGCCGGAGCGCGCGAGGTGGTCGCCGAGCATCCGCCCGAGCGCGGAGACGGAGCCCTGCACGGAGTTTGTCAGCTCCTGCCGCAGCTGCGACTGCTCGCAGGCAAGCTCGCGCCGAAGCTGCCCGATCTCCTTTTCCGCGCTTTTTTGGCGCAGCTGCAAAACGAGCACGACGATCAGCAGCGCGGCGCAGCCGCTGCAAAGGATGATCAATACGGGTTCCATTTTAGACGCCTCCCATTCCGGCGAGGCCGAGCGCGATGCAGCCCTGGGCCGCGACGTACGGCAGCATGACGAAAAAGTACGCCCACAGATAGCTCTTTTTAAACGTGACGTTCGAGAGGATCGTATCGGACACGACGAAGAGCAGCGAGCCCGCGAACACAAACTTCGGCGCAACCCCGGCCCGCGTGACGGCCAGGAGCAGCGCCGACAGGCTCATCAGCGAGATCAGGCCGATGTAGACGCAAAGGTAGACGCGCATGTCGGCGGGCAGCGCGGGCATGAGCAGTGACAGCACGACGGCGATTGCCGCCGCGTACGCGGCGACGGCGGCTGCAAGCAGCCAGAACGGCGGCTTCCCGCCGAGGTGCGTTAAAAACGTGGCGATGTACAGCACGTGCCCGATCGCAAACGACGCCATGCCGAGCTTGAAAAAAAGCGGCCGCTCGGGAAAGAGCAAAAACACGTCGCCGGCGCAGCCGAGCGCGAGCGCGAGCACGACAAGAAGCGACGGCGCAGCCGAGGCGGTCACATAGCAGCCGATCAAAAGCGGCAAAAGCAGGGGCTTGGTATACTTGCGGAGCGCATAATGCACCGGCGGCACGCAGGAAAACAGATGCGCGGCCGCAAGAATGCCGAACAAAACGAGGAATACGTACCGCATGCGCCGCCTCCAGTAAAACGCTCTTTACACGTCCAGTATACCACATGCGACCGGGCGCAAAAAGAATATTTCGCAAACAAAAAGCGGAGCAAGCGCTCCGCTCTTTTGGTTTTTGTGCGAAAAGTGCTCAGACGACCGGCACCCCGTTGTCCTCGACGGAGGGCTTGCAGAGCTGGATGATCAGCATGATCGCGCCGGCGATCGGGATGAGGCCGAACAGGATATAGGTCCACTCCTTGCCGGTGTCGCGCAGCCTGCGCACGGTGAGAGCGAGGCCGGGCACGAGCGCGGCGAGGGAATACAGCGAGGTGAGGAAAGTCAAGGGCTTTGCGATGCTGACGATGACGCCCAGAACCAGCGCCGCGACGAAGTTCCACAAAAAGGCCATCCAATATCCGCGCGTGTTCGTACGGTCGCTGAAGTTGACATAGTTTTTCCACATATTGATATACTCTTTGAACACTTCCATAACGATTCCCCCCCTGAATTTTAATTTGTACTAAGTATACATCACTCTATGCGCGTTTACAACAGTTCATCATCGTTTCCAGATTCCGGTATACTTGCGCGCACCCTCCGCCGATGCTATACTGTACATGTGAAAAATTGTGTTGAACCGGGGCGGGCTGAGCGCGTTCCGGCAAGCATAGAGAAGGAGGATGTCCGGCATGCAGTATTCGAAAGACGTGGAAGAAATGACCTGCGTCTATAAGGGCGCAAGGCATGACCCCGCCCCGATTCCGGAGGAGGGGAAGTGGGTCAAGGCAAAGAAAATCGAGGATATTTCCGGGCTGACGCATGGCGTGGGCTGGTGCGCGCCGCAGCAGGGCGGCTGCAAGCTGACGCTCAACGTCAAGGACGGCGTCATTCAGGAAGCGCTCCTTGAGACGGTCGGCTGCTCGGGCATGACGCACTCGGCCGCGATGGCCGCGGAGATCCTGCCCGGCAAGACGATACTGGAAGCGCTCAACTCGGACCTGGTCTGCGACGCGATCAACACGGCCATGC
>CAZKGE010000070.1:0-9853 GCA_964552065.1 uncultured Oscillospiraceae bacterium
TGCCCTGATGGCCCATTGCGATGCCGTCGCACACGCCGATGGCCGGCATCATCATCGGAGTCCCGCCGGCCATGCGCACACCGGCCTTGACCGCTTCCGCCAGCTTGTCCAAATGGATATGGCCGGGAATCACCTCGGTATAGGCGCTGATCACTCCGATCAAAGGACGGTCCAACTCCTGCTTTGTAAAACCGCAGGCGTAAAACAGGCTGCGGTTTGGCGCGCGCTCCGGCCCGTTTTTCACGTTGTCGCTTCGCAGATTCATGAAAACTCCTCCTCGCCAGCCGCCGGGCGACAGGCTGCTTTTGATCGGCCGCACAGCCCGGCGCCCGCCGAACGCGCTATTTTTTGAGCCAGCTCATCATCCGGCGCAGCTTAGCGCCGACGGCTTCCACGCTATGGGCGGCTTCGACGCGGCGCATCGCCAAAAAGTTCGCCCGGTTTGCGGCCCGGTTCTCCGTGATCCATTTCCCCGCAAAGGTGCCGTCCTGAATCTCCCGCAAAACCTTTTTCATCTCCCTGCGGGTCTCCTCGGTGATGATGCGCTTGCCCGTCAGATAATCGCCGTATTCCGCCGTATTGCTGATGGAGTAGCGCATCATGGCAAACCCGCCGCTGTTGATCAAATCTACGATGAGCTTCATCTCGTGAACGCACTCGAAATACGCCATTTCGGGGGCATAGCCGGCTTCCACGAGCGTATCGAAGCCGGCCTTCATCAGCTCGGTCACGCCGCCGCAGAGGACCGCCTGCTCGCCGAACAGATCGGTTTCGGTCTCCTCCTTGAACGTGGTCTCAATGATGCCCGCGCGGCCCGCACCGATCCCGCACGCATAGGCCAAAGCAAACTCCTTCGCCCTGCCGGAGACGTCCTGCTGAACGGCAATGAGCGAGGGGACGCCTTTTCCCTCCAGATACTGGCTGCGCACGGTATGCCCCGGGCCTTTGGGTGCGATCATGACCACGTCCACATTGGCGGGCGGCACAATCTGATTGAAATGGATCGAGAATCCATGGGCAAAGGCAAGAATGTTGCCCTCGGCAAGGCTAGGCAGCACGCTCTCGCTGTAGATATCGGGCGTGAGTTCGTCGGGGGTGAGCATCATCACCATATCCGCGGCCGCGGCGGCGGAAGCGGTGTCCGTTACCTTCAAACCGTCCTTTTCCGCCTGTTCCCAGCGCGGCGAGCCCTGCCGCAAGCCGACCACCACGTTTACGCCGCTCGCCTTCAGGTTCTGGGCATGCGCGTGGCCCTGACTGCCGTAACCGATGACCGCTATCGTTTTTCCTTTCAGCAGGTCCATGTCGCAGTCGCTGTCATAATACATCCGTACCATTTTATTACCTCCTTTTTTATAACGGCCCGAAGGCTCAAAAAAACGATGGGGACGCTTTTGGGCAAAACGTTTGCGGCCCCGCCGAATTCAAGCGTTTTTGCCCTTGCGGTGCGGCCGCCGGCGCGCCGGTCTCCGGTCTGCCGGAAGAACCGGGCCGCGCTTTTTAATGGGTTTGCTACTCGGTGATCATCAGGGCTTCGCTGCCCTTTTGCATGGCGATCATGCCGGTCCGGGCGATCTCCACCACGCCGTAGGGCATCACCATCCCCAGGAACTGGGTCACCCGCTCAGGCCGGTCGACGATCTCGACCGTGAGCGTCGTCGGCGAAATATCCACGATTTTTGCCTTCATGATTTCGACCAACTCGTTGATCTGGCCGCGGTTTTTCGAGCTGGCGTTTACCTTTATGAGCGCCAGTTCCCTGCGGGTGGACGTATCGGCCGGCAGTTCGCGCACTTTTATGACGTCCACAAGCTTATTCAGCTGCTTGCCGACCTGCTCGATGATCCGGTCATCCCCCTCCACCACGATGGTCATGCGGGAAACGGTCGGGTCCTCCGTTTCGCCCACGGCCAAGCTCTCGATGTTAAAGCCGCGGCGCGCAAACAGCCCCGCAGTGCGCGAAAGGACCCCCGCGCGGTTCTCCACCAAAACGGAAATGATCGTCTTCAAACCGTTCCCTCCTCCGGATCGACCGCGCACTCCAGCAGGCAGGCGCGGTCATCCCCAAGCATGTTGTCCAGCGCCGGACCGATCTCCTCCGGCCGGTTCACGCAGGCATAGTCGATTCCATACGCGGCGGCAATCAATCTTAATTCGGGGCTGCCGGACAGGTCCACGGCCATTTCCCGTCCGCCATAGGAGCGGCTTTGAATCTCCCGCACCATGCCCAGCTTTCCGTTCCTCATCACCACCACTTTGATCGGCGCGGCGTGCTGACGCATGGTCGCCAGCTCGTTCATGGACATTTGAAACGCGCCGTCGCCGCAGACCGCAACCGCCACCCGGTCGGGAGCGGCCAGCTTGGCGCCGATGGCGGCGGGGATGCTGTACCCCATCGTCCCCATCCCGCCGGTAGTCAGAAACCGGCCGTTTGCCGAGTAGTTGATGGCCGACCAAATCTGATTCTGCCCGACGTCCGCCACGTAAACGGAATTCTCCGGCAGCCGCCCGCACAGGGCGCGGACGAAGGCCCCCGGTTCGACCCCGGTTCCGGGGGACGGACGGGCCGCCCGCGCGGCGCGCTCCTCCAGCTTCATTTCCAGCAACCGCTCCTGCCATGGTTTACAATCGCTGGCGGGCGAAAGCTCCATCAATTGAGTCAGCACCTGCGCCGCGTCTCCCACCAGAGGGATCGTCGTGCCGACGTTTTTGCCGATCTCGGCGGAATCGATGTCGATATGGACGATCGTTGCGTGGGATTCCAATCGTTCCGGCCGGGTAATGGCCCGGTCGCCCACGCGCGCGCCGACCAAAATGAGCAGATCGCTGTCCCGCACCGCCGCATTGGCGGTCTTCGTGCCGCTCTGCCCCAGCATTCCGAAGTAAAGCGGGTGCTCCTGGGGCAGCACCCCTATCCCCATCAGCGTGGAGACGACGGGGATCCCCGACTGCTCGCAGAAACGTCCGACCAGTTCCTGCGCGCCGGATAAAAAAACTCCTCCGCCGGCGCAGATCAGGGGTTGTTTTGCGGCTCGGATCGCGCTGGCCACCTTGCGCACCTGCAGCGGATGCCCTTTTGTGCGCGGCTTGTAGCCGCGGATGCTGACGCTTTCCGGATAGGTAAACTCGATTTCGGCTTGCTGTACATCGACGGGGACGTCGATCAGCACCGGCCCTTTTCGACCGGTGGACGCGATATGGAACGCTTCCTTAAACACCTGCCCGATGTCGTCCGCGTTTTTCACCAGATACGAGTGCTTTGTAAAGGGCTCCGCGGCTCCGGTGGTGTCCACCTCCTGAAACACGTCCCGCCCCAATTGACAGGTGGCCACCTGACCCGTGATGGCGACCAGCGGAATGCTGTCGCTGTATGCGGTGGCAATGGCGGTAAACAGGTTGGTAGCCCCCGGCCCCGATGTGGAGATGCAGACCCCGGGCGAACCGGAAAGCCTGGCGTACCCGCTGGCGGCATGGCCGGCACCCTGTTCGGTGCGCGTCAGCACATGCCGGATATCGGAGTCGAGCAGCTGATTATAAAAGGGTGCGATCGTGGCGCCCGGATAGCCAAAAACCACCGGAACGCCCTCCGCCTCAATGCACCGCACCATCGCCTGTGCTCCCGTTATCATATGGCACCTCTTCATCTACAGTTTGCGCTCATCATTGCGCTATGAACGAAAAACTGTTGCATTATATGATATATCATTTCCACCGGCAAAAGCAAAGCCTATGTTTCCAACGCTTTGACGATCGCCGCTCCCATGGCCTCGGACCCCAAATGCGGCTCTCCGGCCGCAGCAAGGTCGGCGGTGCGTTTGCCGCTCGACAACACTTTACCCACCGCCTTTTCGATGTCGTCCGCCGCCTCCGGCTGCGCAAGGGAATGGCGCAGCATCATGGCCACCGAGAGAATGGAGGCGATCGGGTTGGCGACGCCCTTGCCCGCGATGTCCGGGGCGGACCCGTGGATGGGCTCGTACAGGCCTAGGCTGCCGCCGCCGAGCGACGCGGAAGGCAGCATCCCGATGGAGCCGGTTATCTGGGACGCCTCGTCGGAGAGAATGTCCCCGAAAAGATTGCTTGTAACGATCGTGTCGAACTGGCGGGGCGCCCGCACCAGCTGCATGGCCGCGTTGTCCACATACATGTGGCTCAGCTGCACGTCGGGATACCGCCCGGCAAGCCGGTCCGCCGTTTCCCGCCATAAGCGGGAGGATTCCAGCACGTTGGCCTTATCCACCGAGCAAAGGCGCTTCCTGCGCTTATTGGCCAGCTCAAAGGCCATTAGCAGAATGCGCTCGATCTCCGCCGTCGTGTATTGCTCGGTATCGTAGGCTGCGGGAGAACCGTTCACCTCTCTGCGGCCATGCTCGCCAAAGTAAATCCCGCCCGTCAGTTCCCGCACGATCAAAATATCCAGAGAGTCGCCCAGAACCGCGTCCTTCAGCGGCGATTTGGCGCGGAGCGCCGGATAGATGAGGGCGGGACGAAGGTTCGCAAAAAGCCCCAGCTCGCGGCGGATGTCAAGCAGCCCCTTTTCCGGACGGATCTCCCCCGGCAGCGAATCCCAGGCTGGGCCGCCCACGGCCCCCAGCAAAACGGCGTCGGAGCGTTTGCACAGATCGATCGTTTCCTGCGGAAGCGGTTTCCCGCAATCGTCGATCGCACAGCCGCCGATGGGCGCCTCGGCCATCTCCACGGCAAAGCCTCGCCTGTCCGCTGCCACCGACAGCACGGCCGCAGCCTGCTTTGTGATCTCCGGCCCGATCCCATCGCCGGGCAAAACGGCGATTCGATAGGCGTTCATCTACGCTTCTCCCCTTTCCAGGCGCGCCTTTATATGATTCACAAGGCCGCCGGCCGCGATCAGGCGCTGCATGAACGGCGGAAAAGGCGCCGCCTGATAGCGTTTGCCCAGCGTTCTGTTCAACACTTCGCCCGTGTCCAGGTCCAGCTCGATCTCGTCCCCCATGCGAGCCGATTTGGCCGCCTCGGGACATTCCAGAAGAGGCAGGCCGATGTTGATCGCGTTGCGGAAGAAGATTCGGGCAAAGTTCTCCGCGATCACGCAGCTTATCCCGGACGCCTTGATCGCGATGGGCGCGTGTTCCCGGCTGGAGCCGCAGCCGAAATTCAGCCCCGCCACCATAACGTCCCCGGGCTTTACCCGGCGGACAAAACCGGCGTCGATATCCTCCATGCAATGGGACGCCAAAGCGGCCGGGTCGGGGTTAGCCAGGGTGCGGGCCGGGATGATCACGTCGGTATCGATATGGTCCCCGTATTTATGCGCAAAGCCCTTGCATTTCACAAACATTCACCGCCTTTTCTCCGTTTAAAGCGACCCGGGGCCGCAAAGATAGCCGTTTGCCGCAGTGGCCGCCGCCACCGCCGGGGAGGCCAGATAGATACTGCTCTTTATATGGCCCATGCGCCCCACAAAGTTGCGGTTGGTGGTGGATACGCATACCTCCCCTTCGGCCAGGATGCCCATATGGCCGCCGAGGCAGGGGCCGCACGTAGGCGTGGAGACCGCCGCCCCCGCATCCACAAAAATGTCCATGAGCCTCTCGTCCACGCATTGCTTCCACACCTCCTGGCTCGCGGGAATGATGATGCAGCGCAGGCCGCTGCATACGGAGCGCCCCTTCAGAATCCCGGCGGCCATGCGCATATCGTCGATCCGTCCGTTGGTGCAGGACCCGATGATGACCTGATCGACATGGATACGCATTTTTTCCGCTTCCTCGATGCCGCGGGCATTCTCGGGCAGATGCGGAAACGCGACCGTCAGCGGAATTTCCCCAAGGTCGATCACGATCTCCCGCACATACTCCGCGTCCGCGTCGGCCTCGTAAGCCGTCCCGGGTTTGCCGCCATGCTTCTCAAGGTATTCCAACGTGATGCGGTCCACCGGAAAAATTCCGTTTTTCGCCCCCGCCTCAACGGCCATGTTGGCTATCGAAAAGCGATCGTCCATGGTGAGCGAGGCGATATCGCCGGCAAACTCTATGGAGCGGTATCTGGCGCCGTCCACGCCCAGGATGCCGATCAGGTGCAGGATGACGTCCTTGCCGGTCACATAGGGGCGCTTCTCTCCTTTTATAATTACCCGGATCGCCTCCGGGACCTTGAACCAGAGCTTCCCGACGGCCATCCCCGCCGCCATATCGGTGGACCCCACGCCGGTGGCGAACGCGCCGAGCGCCCCGTGGGTGCAGGTATGACTGTCCGCGCCGATCACAGCGCCGCCCGGGGCAATCAACCCCTTCTCCGGCAGCAGGGCGTGTTCGATCCCCGCCCTGCCCACCTCAAAGTAATGGACGATACCCATGTCCCGCGCGAACTCGCGCATCTTCTTCGCCAGCCCTGCGGCCGCAATGTCCTTGTTCGGCGTAAAATGGTCCGGTACCAGCGCCACCTTCTCCCGGTCGAAAACGTCGCTGACCCCCATCTTATAAAACTCGTCGATCGCCACCGGAGCGGTGATGTCGTTCCCGAACACCAAATCCAGCGCGCATTCGATCAGTTCCCCTGCCCGCACCAGTTCCTGCCCTGACTTGGCGGCCATAATTTTCTGCGTCATCGTCATTCCCATAGCCTGCGCCGTCCTTTCAACGTAGTATCTTCCATACGGACAGCCTCGCTCTAGCCGTTCTGCCGCGCGGCGGTGGCAAGCGCGCGGTTGATGCCATCCACATACGCGCTGACGGACGCCTCGATCACATCGGGAGAGAGTCCCTTGCCGGTATACAGCCGCTCGCCGTGCTTGACGCGGACCGTCACCTCTCCGAGTGCGTCCATTCCCTCCGTCACGGCGCGAAGATCATAGGCGGCCAGGGGCCATTCGCCTCCCACGATGCGCGCCACGGCGTTGCACGCCGCGTCCACGGGCCCGTCTCCGGTCGCCGCTTCGGTGATCGTCTTCCCTTCGCAAACCAATGTCACGCTGGCCATGGACTGCATCTTATTCCCGCTCTGAATCTGAAAGGTGTCCAGCTTATAGTACGGCGGGACGTTCGACACCTGCTGGCTTGCGAGAACTTCCAAATCCTCGTCGGTGATGCTCTTTTTCCTGTCCGCCAGTTCCTTAAAGCGCCGGAAAGCGTCGTCGACCTCCTCTTTTGTCAGCCGGAATCCCATGCTCTCAAGCCGATCGCTGAAGGCGTGCCGGCCGGAGAGTTTGCCCAGCACCATCGTGCTCTCGGCCTTGCCGACCGACTGTGGCGTCATGATCTCGTACGTCATCGGGTTTGCCAGCACGCCATGCTGGTGGATGCCGGATTCGTGCGCAAAGGCGTTGACGCCCACGATCGCCTTGCAAACCGGAATCGGGACGCCGGTATGCTTCGCCACACGCTGGCTGGTGCGGTAGATGCGCGTGGTGTCCACCCCGTGGGTAAGGCCAAATATGCCGTTCCTCGTGGTAAGCGCCATAACCACCTCTTCCATAGAGCAATTGCCGGCGCGTTCTCCAAGCCCGTTGATCGTTGTTTCGATCTGCCGCGCCCCGTTCTGCAGCGCAGAGAGCGTATTGGCCACCGCAAGCCCCAGATCATTGTGGCAGTGCACGCTGACGACGGCCCTGCCGATATTGGACACGTTGGCCATAACGCCCGCGATCAGCGCGCCGAACTCGCCGGGCATCGCATAACCCACCGTGTCGGGAATGTTGACCGTCGTGGCCCCTTCGTTGATGGCCGCCTCCAGAACTCTATATAAGAACTCCGGGCTGCTGCGGCTTGCGTCCTCGCAGGAAAACTCCACGTCGTCGCACAGGCTTTTTGCCAGCCGCACCGCGGCCACGGCGCGGGTCAGGACTTCCTCCGGCTCCATGCGCAGCTTATATTTCATATGGATGTCGCTGGTAGCCAAAAAAACGTGCAGGCGCGGTTTTTTGCTGTATTGAACCGCTTCCCATCCTTTTTGGATGTCCGCGGGCACGGACCGGCAGAGGGCCGCGACCGAGCAGTTTACGTTCTGCGATACGCCTCGGACCGCTTCAAAGTCCCCGGGCGAGGCGGCCGGAAAGCCCGCCTCGATCACGTCGACGCCGAGCGCTTCCAACTGGCGCGCAATCTCAAGTTTTTCGGCAAGGTTTAAGTTGACGCCGGGGGTCTGCTCCCCGTCGCGCAGGGTCGTGTCGAAAATGATGATACGGTTGTTCTCGTTACACATGTGGGAACCTCCTTTTTTCTCAACGCAGGTTGAATGGAAACGGAAGTCAAAGTATCAAAAAAGCCTTCGCCCTGAAAATCAGGACGAAGGCTGCGCCTTCGCGGTACCACCTGAATTCGTGCTTACAAGCACGCACTCCTCCACAATACGGGAGCCTCGATCAGCGCTCCAATATCGCGTTCCCTGTAACGGTGGACTTCCGGCAAAGCATAATAACTCGCTGTGGAGTGTTCCGCCTGCTGCTCCAGGATGAGTTCTCCATTCGCCTTCATGAGCCGTCCCAGCAACCCGGCCCTCTCTGCGCTTTCAGCGAATCGGATACTATTTCCCTTCCTCGCGGTAGTCAATGTTAAATTGTTTGTCATCTTAACACGCTTTATTTGCGCTGTCAATAGATAATATATATTTTTTTAGATACGGCTGCCGGATGCGTTTTGCGTTGCACCTCCTGCTGCGCTCTTGACACAGCGCGCGCAGCCCAGGTCGTCTCGGCCGCTTCATAAAAAACCTCCTCTGTGTCTCACAACGAACATACCCCAGAGGAGCAGGGTTTAGGTCACCATGATACGCTTAAGTCTTGTTACGCGGTGTCAGCACCCGCAGCGCGTGTTCGGGCAGCCGCAGTTGCTGTTGTTGCCGGGACAGCTGTTGTCGCCGCCGCAGAAGCGCGAAAGCAGCAGGATCCAGATGATGCTGTCACAGTTGATACAGCCGTCGTCGCCACCCAAGATCAAAATCAGAACCAGCAGCCACAGCATGTTGCCTCCGCCGCCAAGATTACCCAGGAAATTCATTGACTAATTAGCCTCCTTACAGATGTTCTCTCCGACAACTTAATACATGGTTGTCGAATACTGTATTGTACGCTTCATACTCAGGACTTGTGCTTGTCCGGCCCCGCGCTTGACAAACGAGCGTTTCTCCATAATAATTACAATGGATTTTGAGGGCGAAAGTTTCTGGGATTGGAGTGCAGCAAATGGAAAAGACGATGGATCAGGTGGTCTCTCTCTGCAAGGGCCGCGGGTTTATTTTCCCGGGCAGCGAGATATACGGCGGGCTTGCCAACAGCTGGGACTACGGTCCGCTCGGCGTAGAGTTTAAAAACAACATCAAGCGCGCCTGGTGGAAGAAATTCGTGCAGGAGAGCCCGTACAACGTCGGCATGGACGCCGCGATCCTCATGAACCCCGAAACCTGGGTCGCGTCCGGCCACGTCGGCGGCTTTTCCGACCCGCTGATGGACTGCAAATCCTGCAAAGCGCGCTTCCGCGCCGACAAGCTCATCGAGGACTACGCCGCCGCGAACAGCCTGACCGACGTGCGCCCCGACGGCTGGACAAATGCGCAGATGGAAGCATACATCGCCGAACACAACATCGCCTGCCCGGAGTGCGGCAAGGCGGAGTTCACCGGCATCCGCAAGTTTAACCTGATGTTCAAGACCTATCAGGGCGTCACCGAGGATTCGGCGTCCGAGCTGTACCTGCGCCCGGAAACTGCGCAGGGCATATTCGTCAACTTCAAGAACGTGCTGCGCACCACGCGCAAAAAGATCCCGTTCGGCATCGCGCAGGTCGGCAAGTCGTTCCGCAACGAGATCACGCCCGGCAATTTCACCTTCCGCACCCGCGAGTTCGAGCAGATGGAGCTGGAGTTCTTCTGCAAGCCCGGC
>CAZKGE010000071.1:0-9584 GCA_964552065.1 uncultured Oscillospiraceae bacterium
CGACTTCTCGCTGTGGGGCATTCTCGAAGGGCTGGTCGCCAGACTGTTCGTGTAATCCAATCCGTTTGTTCGCCCATTTTTCGATAGGGGCGGGGCCGTTTCCTTGCGGGCGGCCCCGCTTTTATTTTTTTTGGGCGTCCGTTTATAAACCGGGACCGGGTTTTTATTGAGAAACTGTAAACATGCCGAAAAACGGCGCTTTTTGGCAATGTTTTTCTTTACGGCCAATGATATGTCGTTGTATAATTTTGTCAATCCGCATGCATAGGCGCAAAACGCAGGCCTGTGCCTGATTTTGTGGATGTAACCGATTTTCAGCCGCCCGCCGCTTGGCATCGCCGCGGTTCTTGGTCAATTACGGCAAAACGCCTGGCGGCAGGCGCATATCCGTAAACAAAACGGCGTCGCGGCAGTTTTTTTGTGCGCACGACGCTTCGCGCGACGGAGGCATCGGGGCATCGCTCCAAGCCGCGTGACGCGGTTAAAAACACGAAATGTAACAATGTAACAAAGTTTTATGCAGTTTTAACGGGCGCGCGCAGGCCTTCGGCAATGACGGCGCGCGACGGCGGGAAAAGGAGCGGGGGACTTATGCGGTTGGACCGGAGAGGGGCGGCGCGCGGGCGCGCTCGCGGTGCGGCTTACGGCCGGGAATGCGCGGCGGCGGTGAAACGGCCGGCATCCGGTTAAGCCGCGCGCTCACAAAGCGCATGCGCGGCCGCAGGCTCATTGTTACGGCAAACGGCGCGGAGCTGCTGCGGGCGCGGATATCCGAGGACGCAACCGGGCGGTTTGCCCGCGAATTTCCGCCTTATAAAACGACAATAGGAGAGCGGCGCATGTTCTAAGCCAAAAACAGGGGGGAGAGCCGATGAAATCGGTGCATACGGACAAAAAAAGACGGAACGGCGGCGGCTTTACGCTGGTCGAGGTGATCGTTACCCTCGTGATCCTCGCGCTGACCGCCGCGGTGATCGTGCCCGCGCTGACCGGCTGGATCGGCCATTCCCGGGAGAAGATCTGCCAGATCCACCGCCGCGAGATCATCCGCTGGTACCGGACCGAGCTGCAGCTGCACTACGCCGACGGCGTCGCGGTGACGCTCGCGGACGTGCTGGCCGGGAACGTGGCCGAAACGGCGCCCGACGTGCCGACCGCAAAATGCCCGAGCGGCGGCGCGTACACGGCGAGCGGCGAGTCGATCGCCTGCTCTGTCCACGGCGGCCTGCCGGACGAGGAGGGCGGGGGGACGACGCCCGCGCCGAACGTGCTGCCCGGCACGTCGATCCCGCTGGTCGGCAGCTACTGGCCCTCGCAGGAGGAGTATGCGGCCAACCCCTACGGCTCAAAGACCGTGGCCGCGGGCGGCATATTCCGGTATTCGGACGGCAATTACTACGTTGTGACCAAGACGACGTCGATGACCAAGGGGCAGGCCGCGACCGGCCCCGGCGGCGATCTTTTAGGCTGGTACTCGACCGAAAAGATCACCGGCCGCATCCTGATCGCGAGCGATTTCAACGCCTGGGGCGGCACGACGTACACGAACACGATCGCGCGCGGCGACATCTTCAGCGACGGCGCGGGCCATTACTACGTGTTCAACACGGGCGGCTCTGTCGCGGCGCTGCCGTCGGTCAACATGTCCGGCTGGTACCTGCTGCCGTAGCTTAAACGCGTTTCTCCGGCCGGCCCGAAAGGGCCGGCCGGCTTTTTTGCGCTTTCTTGCATAAAAACTGTCCGGATATGGAAAAAAGCCCGCGCGCGGCGGCTTTTCTTCGCCGCAAAAAGACAGTATACTATATGCTATGAAAGCATACGACGCATGGATCCTCGCGCTGGAGAACGCGCTTCTGGCCGATTCGCTGCAGTCGTTCGGCCTGCACCGCAGCGAGATGAAGGACCGCCTCGACGCGACCGATTTTCTGGGCGCGCTGCAGCGGCTGAGATTCGAGCGCGACCGCGTATGTGCGCAGTCGCTCGAGCTGTGCGCGCCGCTATTGGAGCAGTTCTGCGAGGCGACGCCCGCGGGGGGCTATCTTGCGGCGGCGTACGAATATCTCTCGTACGCGCTGTACCCGGATGCAAACCGCGCGCCCGAGGAAGAGAGCTTAAGCCGCGCGCTGCTGTTCTACGTTACGGTGCTTGGCACGTGCATCCGCCGGGAGGCGCAGCTGCGGCCCTACGACCCGCTGACGGACGTATTCGGCGTGACCGAAGGCGAGCGCGGGGAGAGCCGGCTCGGGGCGGAGTACGACGCGTTCTGCCGCGCGGCCGAGGACGCGCACTACGTCGAGCTGATGCGCCTTGCGCGCGAGTGCATGCCGTTCGACCCGCTCTCGCACACGTCGGGCGTGCATCACGTGGCCGTGCACATGGCGCGGCAGGCCAAGAAAAACGGAGTGCCGGTCGATATCGCGCTCGTGTCCGCGGCGGCGCTGAGCCACGACATCGGCAAGTTCGGCTGCCGCGGCGAGGACACGAAGCGCATCCCGTACCTGCACTATTACTATACGAACCAGTGGCTTCTGTCGCACAAACTGCCCAACGTCGCGCACATCGCGTCGAACCACTCGACCTGGGACCTCGAGTATGAGAACCTGCCCGTCGAGTCGCTGCTGCTCATCTACGCGGACTTTAGGGTGCGCGGCGCGCGCGACGAATCCGGCCGCGAGAAAGTCGCGATCCATACGCTCGCCGAGGCGGGCGGCATCATATTCGGCAAGCTGGCGGACAATACGCTGCCGGAGAAGCGGAACCGCTACAGGCGCGTATACCAGAAGCTCTGCGACTTCGAGGACTATTTAATCCACCTGTCCGTCAATCCGGACCCGCTAAGCAGCGAGCCGCTGGCGGTCGAAACGCGCGACCCCGCGCTGCTGTTCGGCGAAGCGGCGGCGGGCGGCATCTGCCGCATGGCGATTACGCAGAACATCGCGCTCATCGAGTCCGTCAGCGCGAGCGCATCGTTCGAGCGGCTGCTCGAGCGCGCGCGCAGCGAGAAGAACCTCGACAGCATCCGCACCTACCTCAACCTGCTCGAGGAATACCTGACCTATATGACGCGCGTGTACAAGCTGCACATGCTCAGCTTTTTGTACGAGTTGCTTATGCATCCGGAGAGCGACGTGCGGCGGCAGGCGGGGCAGCTCATGGGCCGTATCCTGGCAAACGCGGGTTTAAAGTCACGCAAGGAGCTGCCCGAGAACGCGCCGGAGACCGCCATCGCGCCGACGCTGTCGGAGATGCTGGCCGAATCCGCCGCGCTGTGGGACAGCTACATCGACCTGCTTTTGCAGCCGGACCACAAGATCAACAGAAAGCACGCGGTCCGCATCGTCAACTCGCTCAAGGTCGTCGCCGGCAGCCTGTTTGCGGTAAGCGCCTCCGGCGAGGCGCGCGCGTACCTCGACCCGCTCCTTCGGCGCTTCCAGTCCGGCGCGGACCGGTTTGCGCTGCTCGACGCTATCGTGCGCGTGCCGGCGAATCTTTTGACCGCGGACGAGGTGCGCTTTATCGCGGCCTATGCCGCGGAAGCGAGCCTGATGGGGGACCCAAGCCTAACGGTCGCGGCGCTCAGCGCCGCACTGTACCTTTCCGCGCAGCGGGCGGACGACGCGCGCGAGGCGGTGACGACGCTGCTTGGTACAGACAAGCTCCCTAAGGATTCGGCCGTGCGGTACTTGGCCGGCCGGCTCGCCGCGCTGTACGCGGCCGCGTCCGCGCCTTCCGGCGGCGGCCTGCCCGCCGACGGCGTGTCCGAGCTGTACCTGATGAACCTCAAGTCCGCCGTGCACTGGATCGTCAAGGCCGCCAACATCGACTGCCTGTACGAACACGCGCAATCCTGCCCCGCGGACGCGTACCATGTCGCGACGCATTTAAGCAATCTGCTGCTCATTTCCGAGCACCTGCCGGTGCGCGAGCGCGCGGGCGACGCGCTGATGCGGCTGTCGCCCATGCTGCGCGTGGACCAGCGCAACGAGATCGTGATCGACCTGTGCCGCGGGCTGGAGACCGGACAGCAGGAGTTCTCCAAATACGTGCCGCCCTGCCTCGGTTTTATGATCCGCCAGCTGCCGGAGCTCGAGCGCGAGGAGGCCGTTTTGTTCCTCGAGAGCATGGTGCGCGCGGGGAGCCAGCGCTCTGCCGGCGCGGCGCTCTCGACGCTCGGCCAGATCCTCGTGCTCTCGGAAGGGAACGGCGTGTACGACGCGGCGGAGAACGAGCGCGCCATCCGCCGCATTACGGGCATCCTGCTCAGCGGATTGGCGCACTTCGACGACGGCGTGCACCGCGCGGCGCTCTCCGTGCTGTGCCGCGACGTGTTCAGCTGCGAAAAGGTTCCGCTGATGAGCCGCCGCGCGCTGTTTCTGCCGTTGTGCAAAAAGCTCCTCACGCTGCTTTCCGAGAAGCGCGGCTCAGATATCACGTTCTTCAACACCGCCGCCATGCTCAACCACGTCTACCGCATGATCATCGACTGCCGCGTCGAGCTCGGGGGGCTGTCGTTCGAGCTGCCCGCAAGCGTCGCGTTCTTCCCCGGCACGTTCGACCCGTTCTCGAGCGGGCACAAGCGCATCGTGACCGAGATTCTGGCGCTGGGCTTTGAGGTCTACCTCGCGGTGGACGAGTTCTCGTGGTCCAAGCGCACGCAGCCAAAGCTCTTGCGCCGGCAGATCACGGTCATGTCCGTGGCCGACCAGCCGGACGCCTACCTGTTCCCGGACGACATCCCGATCAATCTCGCTAACCCCGACGACCTTGCCCGCCTGCGCGCGCTGTTTCCGGACCGGCCGCTCTATCTTGTGGCGGGCAGCGACGTGGTCGAGAACGCCTCCGCGTATGCGGACAAAACGCTGCCGGGGGCGGCGAATTCGTTCGACCATATCCTGTTCCCACGCTCCCAGACCGAGGACGCGCCGCCCGGGCGCTCCGCCAGGGAGCGGCTGACGGGCCGCGTGGTCGAGCTGACGCTGCCGACGTACTACGAGGACGTGAGCAGCTCCCGCATCCGCGAGCACATCGACAAGAACCTCGAGATCTCCATGCTGGTCGATCCCGTCGTGGAGATGTTCATCCAGGAGCGCGGCCTGTACCTGCGCACGCCGCAGTACAAGCAGCAGCTCGCGCCGATTGGGCGCGCCATCAGCGTGCTCGACGGGCCGGACGAATCCGCGGCGTACGCGCTGCGCGGCCTGCCGCGCGCGTTTTCGGAGCGGTTGATCGCGACGCTGCGGCAAAAGAAGGGCTGCGCGGCGCTGCTGATCGAGGACGGCAAGGCCGCGGCCTCGGCCGCCGTATACGCGCACACGATCGACGTGACGCAGCTTCTCGGCGAGCTTTTGGACGTAAGGCGCGCCGAGCGCGTGCGCATGCGCACGTCCGGCAAGCTCCTGTTCATCGACGGCGCGTGCTGTCAGAACGCGGACAGCAGCGCGGTGGAGGAGCTTGTTAACGAGCTGCTCACGCACAGCCTCGGCAGCGGGCACACGTACGCGGTCTATTACCGGGGCGCGGACGACGAAAAGCTGTACGATGCGCTGACGCTTTTGGGCTTTCTGCCGGTGCCGGAGAGCGAGGACGTGCTGCTCTGCGACATGCGCTCGCCGCTCGCGCTGACCTGCGACGCGTTCACGATGATCAAAGAGCCGTACTGCTCCGATCCCGACGTGCGCGCGTGCATCCTCAGAACGCGCAAGGCGCTGCGCAAAAGCATGTGCGGCCTGTTCCCGGGCACGCTCGCGCTCTCGTTCGATCTCGAGCGCATCAACCACGTGTTGATCCAGAAGGTCCAGCACTATAACGGCGTGCTCGGCCTGCCCGCGTCGCCGCGGCGGCTCGGGCCGTTCATGTGCGTGCCGTACGGCGTCATCCTCTCCGACGTCGTCGTGCCGAACACCGTGACCAAGGCGCTGCACGTCGAGAAGGTGTTCGAGCCGGACGTGAAACAGTTTGCCATCACGGAGGACCGCGGCTATTCCACGCTGGTCAACCAGTTGCGCGTGATCCGCTCGTTCCGCCGTCCCGTGCTGCTCGTCGACGACCTACTGCACAACGGCTACCGCATGGAGAAGCTCGACCCGCTGTTCAAGCGGGAGGGCATCGAGGTCAAGAACATTCTGGTCGGCATCCTGTCCGGCCGCGGCAAGGATTTGATGGACGTGCAGGGCCGCAGCGTGGACGCGGTGTACGTCATCCCGAACCTGCGCTATTGGTTCACCGAAAGTTTGCTGTACCCGTTCTTCGGCGGCGACAGCGTGCGCGACGACCCGGCAAACGGCGAGCACGCGCTGCCCTCGATCAACCTGATCTACCCGTACCGCGCGCCGGACTTCATCCACGGCAGCACGGACGCGGCCAAGCGCCGGTACTCGATGACCGCGCTGAAGAACGCCTACGAAATCCTGTTGATGCTCGAGCGGCGCCACCAGGCGCTGACGAACCGCAGCCTGACGCTCTCGCGCCTTGGCGAGGCGCTCTCTAAGCCCCGCCTGCCCGACCGCGGCGCGCACATGCTGTACGACCGCAGCGTGCCCGCGTCGGCCTACGTGCTCGACGACATCGGGCTGCTCCGGCGCCTGGGGGGAGGCGACGGCGAAGCGTGAACGGACATGGGCCGCTTTTCTCTGCCGAACGCTCCGGCCTGACGCTGCATCTCGTGGGCCTGGGCGACGTCGGCGGCGCGCTGCTCACGGGGCTTATGCTGCTCGGCGGGGACTTGGTCGGCACGATCGGCGTATTCGACCCGGATGAGGCGCGCTGCCTTCGCTACGAGCAGGAGATGAACCAGATTCTGCCCGTAAACGGGCAGCGGCCGCGCGTGATCGTTCTCGATCGCGGGGAGCTGTTCTGCGGCTGCGACGCGTTCGTGTTCGCCGCGTCCGCGGGCGTGCCGCCGCTTTCCAGCACGATCGCGGACGTGCGCATGGCGCAGTACGAAAAAAACAGAAGCATCCTGCTGCCCTATGCCGAGCAGGCGGCCGGGGCAGACTATGACGGGCTGTTCTTCCAGGTGTCCGATCCGGTGGATCCGCTCTGCGGCGTCGCGCTGAGCGCGGGCGTACCCGCGCGGCGGATATTCGGCTGCGGGCTCGGCGTGATGCTCGCGCGCGCGGACTACTGCGCAAAAAAGCGCGGGATACCGGATTTTCTTGCCCGCGGCCGCGTGTTCGGCCCGCACGGGCAGGGGCTGATCGTCGCAAACGATACCGGCGAAGGTTACGACGACGCGCTCTCGCGCGCGCTGACGGAGGAGACGCTTACCGCGAACCTCTCCGTGCGCGCGACCGGCTACAAGCCCTATATCGCGCCGGGGCTGTCGTCGGGCGCGATCACGGTCCTTGGCGCGCTTTCCGGGGACTTTTTCGACGCGTCGGCGTACGAGGACGATGTGTTCTTCGGCCGTCGGCTACGGCTGACGGAGACGGGCGTTAAGCGCGAGCGGGCGGAGCTGCATCCGCTGCTTGCCGCGCGCGTCGAGCAAACCAAACGGGAGCTGAAACGATGCATAGCGGACTGACCGTCGTATCCGCGGCGGGAAACGCGCGGCTGGCGGACATATTGCACACGGCGCTCGGCGAAGCGCCGGCCGAACGCGTACCCGCCGCGCGGCTTGCGTGCGCGGATCTTGCCGGTCGTCGCGTGCTGTTTGCCGTGTCCGTCGACGCGTACGGGCTGTCCGCGGATTGGCTGGACTGCCTGCGGTACCTGCGGCAGAGCCCGGGCGCGCTTGAGGGTTCGGCCGGCGCGATGCTGATCGACGGCGCAACCGCGCTCGACACCAAGTCGATCGCGCGTGACCTTGCATTTGCGGCCAACATGGCAGGCTGCCGCTTCCCCGGCAAGCCGCTCGTGGAGGCGACGGGTACGCTGGCGAACTTTGACGTTCTGGCCGGCGTGCGCGGCGTGGACCGGTTGACCGCGTACCGCGGCGCGGCGGCCGCGCTGGTCGAGCGCCTCAAAAACGACGCGTTCTCGCCGGTCCGGGCCCCGCGCGTTCTGATGCTGCACGCGTCCGACAAGGCCAGGAGCAACACGCTCTCGATCGGCTTCGAGCTCGAGAAGCGGCTGCTGGCTGCGGGCTGCGCGGTCGAGACGCTCTCGATGCAGGAGGCGCCGATCTACGACTGCTACGGCTGCTCGTATACGGCCTGCGCGCATTTTGCCACGCAGTCAAGCTGCTATTACGGCGGCGTGCTGCCGGAAAAGGTGTTCCCCGCGATTGCGGAATGCGACGCGCTGCTATTTTTGTGCCCGAACTACAACGACGCGCCCGGCGCGCACTTTCTCGCGCTGAACAACCGCATCAACGCGCTGCTTCTGCGTGCCGCGCCGCTCGGCAAGCCGCTGTACGCCGTGGTCGTGTCGGGATACAGCGGCGGCGACATCGTGGCCCGGCAGCTGCTCGGCGGCTTCTGCCTGAATAAGGGATTTTCGCTGCCGCCGCGCTTTTGCCTGCTCGAAACGGCCAACGACCCCGGCAGCGCGCTGCACCTGTCCGGCATATACGACCGGATCGACGCGTTTTGCCGCGGCATGCTTGCCTTTTTGCGGCAAAGCTGACGGGCGTGGGACCCGCTTGGGGGAAGTCCGCTTGGCGGCGCACACGGCGGTCAATCTGCGTTTCCGGTCCGCTTGTTACATTTTGATTATACAAATGTAAAAAATTTTTAATTTTGTGTAACATTTCTCTTGACAAATCGCAGCCCGCATGGTATGTTCAGCTTGGATAAGGAGAAGTTCTCCACGATAAAGGCAAAACCCGCAAAAGCGGGCGACGCAAAGCTACAGGGCCTAACGACGATTATTCGTCCATGGCAGCCAGTTGCCGAAAGCAAGACGCATTGCATTGCGGACTTGCGAAACTGAAAAGTTTTACCGGCAGCCTGGCGATTTCAAAAGCAGGCTGCCGCTTTGTATGTTCGGGCCATCGTGAGACTCCTTGCCGCATCCTAAAAGATAATTGGGGGAGGCACACGTCATGGGCAAAAGATTGCTGAGCGCGTTGATCTGTTTCATTCTGGTTATGGCGATGATTCCTGCGGCCAGCTACGCCATGGGAAACGGCGCGGACGGCCGTGCGGCCAGGGTTGAGCTTCAGGTCCACAGAAACGCGGGCCTGACCCTTGAACGGCTCCAGCTGCAGCTGATGGTCGAGCTGGCAAACCGCGAGATTGCGCGGCTGGTCAAGAGAGCGCAGGCCACGCCGTGGAACGACGTGCCCGAGCTGCTTGCCAAGGTGGACGCCATCGCGTCGCGGGTGTTCGCGTTCGCCCAGAGCATCGGCGCGGAGGTCGCCTGCGAGTACGTCGAGTATTACATCGACGGCCAGTACGTACTGATCGATCCGCTGCGCGTGGTCCGGCTGTAAGCCGGGAAGGTTGGCGGCGGAGGGCATCCGCTGCGGCGAGTACTGAAATTGTGACGGCGGCGCGGGCAATATGCCCGGGCCGCCGCAGCGTATAAAGAAAGCGATTGCAGAGGCGAGGTTGGGCTTAAAGGGTACGTTGAGGGCGCTGCCCTCAAACTCCCGCCAAAGGAGGAAACCCCCCTTTGGAAACCCAAAGAAATGCATACCTTGC
>CAZKGE010000072.1:0-9565 GCA_964552065.1 uncultured Oscillospiraceae bacterium
CGCGGACCGCGTCGCGCTCGCGTTCCTCTGCGACGCAATGGACGAAGAACCGCTCGAGGGCGGCGACGTGCGCTCCGTGCTGCGGTTGCATCCTGTTCTCGCGCCGTTCAAGGCTGCCGTGCTGCCGCTGAGCAAGAAGCTGGCCGACCAGGCCACCGTGATCTATCAGGAGCTTGCCAAGAGGTTCATGGTTGACTACGACGAGACCGGCTCGATCGGGAAGCGCTACCGCAGGGAGGACGAGATCGGTACGCCCTTATGCGTCACGATCGACTTTGAGACGGAGACCGACGGCTGCGTCACGGTGCGCGACCGAGACACGATGGAGCAGGTGCGGCTGCCAATTCCCGAGCTTGCCGGCTACATCGAAAAGCGGCTCGAATTCTGAAAGGATAAGCCCCTGCACCAATCTGCGGGGGCCTTTTGTCATGATGGAGTATTTTGAAATTCTGATCGAAACGCTGGTGGACTGCGGGAAGCTCGTTCCCTTCCTGTACGCGACGCTGTTTCTGATGGAGTACATCGAGCACCGCGCGTCCGGCCGCCTCGTCGATCTTTTGCGCCGCTCGGGCCGCCTCGGCCCGGTCGTGGGCGCAGCGCTCGGCTGCATCCCGCAGTGCGGTTTCTCCGCCGCCTGCGCGGAGCTGTTCAACGGCGGGCTGATCACGGCCGGCACGCTGGTCGCCGTGTTCATCTCCACCACTGACGAGGCGCTGCCGATCCTGATCGCGCAGCCCGACCGGTGGGGCGTTCTTTTGCAGCTGATTGCCGCGCAGGCCGTCATCGCCATTATCACGGGCTTTGCGCTCGACGCGCTCTGGCGCATCCCGCTGCAGAACCGCGAATACGCCGAGCACGCGGAAAAGCACGTGTGCGCCAGCGACAATAAGCTCCACAACATTGCGTTTGCCGCGTTTTTGCGCATGCTCTCGATCCTGCTGTTTTTATTCCTCGTGACGCTTGCGCTGAACCTGTTGATTCACTTCATCGGCGAGGAACGGTTGGCCGCGCTGATGCTGCCCGGCGCGTTCCAGCCGCTCGTCGCCGCGCTGATCGGCTTGATTCCGAACTGCGCCGCGTCCGTGCTGATCACGCGGCTCTATCTCGGCGGGCTGATCACGTTCGGCTCCACCGTCGCGGGCCTTAGCTCCGCGGCCGGCATCGGCCTGATGGTGCTTCTGCACGGCAAGCGCTCCCCGCGCGCGTACCTGATCGTGATCGGCACGACGTTCGTCTCCTCCGTGCTGTTCGGCTCGCTGCTGCAGCTCGTCCGGTAAACCGTATGCAGCTTGAAGGCGTCGTACAATCGATCATCTACCGGAACAGCGAGAACGGCTGGACGGTGCTCGAACTCGCCCCGGACGACGCGGCGCGCTGCTCCGTCGTCGGCACGCTGCCGCTGGCCTCCGTCGGCGAGCGGCTCTCGCTCGAGGGGCAGTACGTCTCGCACCCGAAGTACGGCACGCAGTTCAAGGCGGAGAGCTATTCCTCGCTCGCGCCCGCGTCGCTGTCCGCGATCGAGGGGTACCTCGGCAGCGGCCTGATCCGCGGCGTCGGCCCCGCGACCGCGCGCGCCATCGTCGCCGCGTTCGGCATGGACACGCTGCGGGTCCTCGACGACGAGCCGGAGCGGCTCGCCGGCATCCCGGGCATCGGCAAGAAGCGGTCCGCGATGATCGCCGAGTCGTACCGCGAGAACCGCGTCATGCGCGACATCATGCTCGCGCTCGAACCCTACGGCGTGACCGTGAACCAGGCGCTGAAGCTGTACCGCATCTATGGCGACCTGTGCATGGCGCGCGTCGAGGAGAACCCGTATCAGATCATCGAAGACGTGGAGGGCATCGGCTTTATCACCGCGGACAAAATCGCGCAGAACGTGTCGGGCTTCTCGTTCGATTCGGAATCCCGTCTCAAGGCGGGGCTGCTCTACGCGCTGAACCAGGCGCTGCGCGAGTACGGCCACACCTATTTGCCGCGCGAAAGCCTGCTCCGATACGCGCAAAGCTTGCTTGGCGTTGACGAGCAGCCGCTCTCGGACGCGCTCGACGCGCTTTTAACTTCCGGCGGGGCCGTCCGCCAGAGCATCGGCGGCGGGGACGCGATCTTTTTGCCCGCGGTCCGGAACATGGAGACCGCGATCGCGCAAAAGCTTCTGCTCCTTGCTCAAAAGCCGGTCGATAACCCGCTTTTGCGCGAGACGGCGTTCCCGCAGGACGCACGGCTCCAGCTTTCGCATGAGCAAGAAGCCGCCGTCGAGGCCGCGCTGACGGAGGGCGCGCTCGTCATCACCGGCGGCCCCGGCACGGGCAAGACTACGATCATCCGGTTTATCACGGACATGATGGCCGCGCTGAATCTCGAGGTCGCTTTGACCGCGCCCACGGGACGCGCGAGCAAGCGCATGACCGAGGCGACCGGCCTTGAGGCCAAGACGATCCACCGCCTGCTCGAATACGTGCCCGGCGGCGGCTTTACGCGAAACGCCGACAACCCACTCTACGACGACATGATCATCGTCGACGAGATGTCCATGGTCGACGTGCCGCTCATGCACGCGCTTCTGCGCGCCGTGCTGCCGGGGACGCGGCTCGTCATGGTCGGCGACAGCGATCAGCTTCCGCCCGTCGGCCCCGGCGACGTGCTGCGCGATATCATCCGCAGCGGCCGCGTGCGCACGATCCGGTTGACCGAGATCTTCCGGCAGTCCCAGCGCAGCATGATCGTGACAAACGCGCACCGCATCAATAAGGGTAAAATGCCCGTGCTGGACGCGGGGACGCCGGACTTTATATTTGAGCCCATCGTCTCGCAGGAGGTCGCATTAAACCGCATCGTCGCGCTGTGCACGCACCCCGCCCCGCTGCTCGAGACTGCCGAGCCGCTGATGGACATCCAGGTGCTCGCACCGATGAAGAAGGGCATGCTCGGTGTCGCCAACCTCAACTTAAAGCTCCAGCAGGCGGCAAACCCCAAGGCCGACGGCAAAGAGGAATGGGTCAGCGGCGAAACGCTGCTGCGCGAAGGGGATCGCGTCATGCAGACCAAGAACGACTATAAGGTCGCCTGGACGAAGCGCTTAAACGGCGCGTTCCAGGACGGGACCGGCGCGTTCAACGGTGACCTCGGCACGATCTACAAAATCGACGCCGCAAACCGCCGCATACTCGTGCTGTTCGACGACGACCGGCTTGCGTCTTACGATATTGCGCAGTGCGACGAGCTCGACCTGGCGTACTGCATCTCGATCCACAAGAGCCAGGGTTCGGAGTTTCCGATCGTGATCCTGCCGCTGTGCGGGGCCGCCACGCCGCTATTGACGCGCAACCTCCTCTACACCGCGGTGACGCGCGCAAGGCGGCAAGTCGCCTGCCTCGGCCGCGCGGAGGTTATGGCGCAGATGGTGAATAACAACCGCGCTACAAGGCGTTACACGTCGCTAAGCGAGCGGCTGAACGAATGGGGCGACGGCGCGGAATGAGCGGCTTTTCGTGCTTGACGGCCGTCTTGCTCGACGCGCTGTATCCGCCGCGCTGCGTCTGCGCCGTATGCGACGGGGAGCGCACGGTCGGCGCGGATCTGTTGTGCGACGGCTGCCGTGCGCGGCTTGCGCGCTGCCCGCGGCCGCCCGCGCCCGAACCGCTCGACGGCGCGGCCGCAGCGTTTGTCTACGATGAACTGCTGCACGGTCCCGTTCACCGGTTCAAATACGGGAAGCAGTCCTACCTTGCCGACTTTTTCGCCGCCCATATCGAGCTGCCGCCCGAATGGCGGATCGATTGCCTCGTGCCCGTGCCGCTGCATCCGCTGAAACTGTGGCGCCGCACGTTCAACCAGAGCGCGCTGCTCGCCGACGCGCTTTCTAAGCGCTATGCGCTGCCGGTGTGCGGCGATCTGCTCAGGCGGACGCGCAACACGCCGTCTCAGACGGAGCTTAGCGCCGCGGCGCGCGAACGGAACGTGCGCGGCGCGTTTTCCTGCAAAAAGCCGCCCGCCGGCCTGTCCATCGCATTGGTGGACGACGTGATGACCACGGGCGCGACGCTCGGCGCATGCGCGCTCGCGCTGAAAAAAGCGGGAGCTGCGCGCGTATACGCGCTTGTCGCGGCGTGCGCGGACCAATGACCGGGCGGCGGACCCGGCTTTTTTTTGCGGCAAAACAGCCAAAGCGCGGAAAATGAACCGTACTTATTCGCCTTTGTATTTTTTGTAGGTCGCCAGTCCGCCGCGGATATGCCGCTCGGCCTTGTTCACGTCGAGCACCTGCCGCACCTGCGCGGCCAGCCGCGGGTTGATGAATACGAGCCGCTCCGACACGTCCTTATGCACCGTGCTCTTGCTGATATTGAATACGCCCGCCGCGTCGCGCACCGTCGCGCCGTGCTCCACGATGTATTGCGCAGTTTCGCAAATCCGTTCCTCGATATAGTTGCGCAACTCTCCGTTCCCCCCATCAAGCGTTTGTACAGCGTATGCGCCGCCTAAAAAAAACATGAAAGCCTGTTCGGGGGACGCTTTGCTCCAAAAATCGAGGGCGGAGGGACTTTTTGCTCGCCGCGCGGATTTTGGAAAATTTCGTTACGGCAACGCTAGTATAATTCGGGTGCGCAGGCAAAAACTATCAAATGCAAGCACGAGAACATCTGTCGGGAGGAATGATAACTTTGAAAGCGACCGGAATTGTCAGACGCATCGATGAGTTGGGGCGGGTGGTTATACCAAAGGAAATACGGCGCACATTGCGGATCCGCGAGGGCGATCCGCTCGAGATATTCACCGACCGCGACGGCGAGATCATTCTGAAAAAATACTCCCCGATCGGCGAACTCTCCGGCTACGCCACGGAGTTCGTCCTCTCGATCAACAAGACGTTCGGTATCAGCGCAGCCATATCGGACAAGGACGTGTTCATCGCGGCGTCGGGCAGCGGCAAGCGCGACCTCGCCGAAAAACCCGTCTCCGGCGATATCGAGCAGGCGATTCTGATGCGCACGCAGCTGACGCGCTCCGCGCTCAAGGGCGACATGATCCGCATCACGGACGGCGATGACCGCGAACCGTATACGGCCGTATACCTTTCCCCCATCATCGCGCTCGGGGACCCGATCGGCGCCGTGCTCGCGCTCTCGCGCGAGGAGCACGCGGTCATCTCGCCCGATGTGACGAAGGCCTGCGAAATGGTCGCTTCCTTTCTTGGAAAACTGATGGAACAATGACATACATATAACGGGCGTATCGACAAAACGACAGCGGCCTTAGGGCCGCTGTCGTTTCAGTCCGTCAAAAAACTGGTTTTTTGACGGGATAACCGTTCTTTGCCTTTCGTCCTTCGGACTTCCGGGCGGCAAAGAACACAGGGAACCCGCCCCTGCGGGGCGATCCGTTGCATCGGCAAAGCCGACACAGCCGGAATCAATGGGTTAAGGGCTGTGGCCCTTAACAATCTCAGGGTTTTTTTGACACGCTCAAACGACAGCGGCCTTAGAGCCGCTGTCGTTTATTTTATCCGTTGATTCTCCGTCCGGTTTTTTTGCCGGAATGGCCCGCCTATGCCAGGTCCGCGGGCAGGTAGTCCTTTGCGTTGAGGATGTGGTCTCGCAGCTTTTCGCAGGCAAGGTCGTACTCGCCCGCGCGGCAGGCCTCGACGATCTCCTCATGCTCGCGCAGCGAGCGCAGCCGCGATTCATCCTCGGAATAGAAATTGTGGCGCAGGTAGCGGTCGATGTTCGCGTGAATCAGCTCCATAAACAGCACGGCCACGGCGTTTTCGTCGTGCGAGCCAAGCACGTCGTGAAACTGGTAGTTCAGCTCCTCGGCGTGAAACAGGTCCCTCTCGTCGCGCTGCAGCTCCATGATCTGTTCGAGTTTTTTGTAGTCCTCGCCGGTCAGCTGCGGCGCGCCGTTTTTCAGCATCATCACGGACAGCGTCGCGCGCACCTCCATCATGTCCAGTATCATGCCGCGCGTTAATTGCGTCACCGAGGCGCCGCGGTTCGGGTGGATGATGACGAGCCCCTGGGATTCCAGCCGCCGCAGCGCTTCCCGCACGGGGATATGCGACACGTTCAACGCGGCGGAGATCTCGTCCTGCTTAAGCTGCGTTCCGCCCGGGATTTTCCCGCTGACAATCCCGCTGCGGAGCACGCAAAACACCCATTCCTGCGTCGCGCCGACCCTGGGGCCGGACTGCTCGGCGATCGCTTTATAATTCATGTTGGTTTCACCTCGTGCATATTCTGTCAAATATATTATATAGACTTGATGCGCCGAGCGTCAACAATATTTCGCAATGTTCGCTGATTATTTTTTAGTAACGTATACTTTTTTTGATGCGGAGCCCGTGATGTTCTGCTCGTTGATCAAAAGCTGCGGATGCACGGGGATGACGTAATACGCGTACTCCCCTTCCTTTTTGAGCCGTTCGTCCGTAAACGTGACCGTCCCCTCCACGCTGGAGAATTCGCCGAGCATGACGGACTTGCCCACGCTGTTTTCGCGGTAGAGGCGGTAGATCATGTCGCGCGACGGCACGTCGAACGTAACGACCGGCTTATCGCGGTCGTTGAGCGAGACCGCGATCGTCTCCGGCGCGCTCGGGGCCGCCCAGTACGACGTGTACTCGTCCGGCTCCGTGCCGATGACAAAATACTCCGTGTACGCCGAGGTCTCGGGCGTCAGGGCCGTCGCGAGCACCGCGACGTGCTCGGTGCCGAGCGTATATCTGTCGATGCGATAGCGCACGACGGAGCTCGGCATCGTAAAGCCCGGCGCGGTCTTATCCTCGTAGAGATGCTGGAATATCAGCCGCAGCAGCTCCGCCGGATACGTGCCGCCGGACGCGTTCCGGTCCGATATGCGGCGGCCGTCGTCGTACCCGATCCAGATGGACGCGGCGTACGCGGGGTTATAGGCCGCCATCCAGATGTCGCGGTTGCCTACGATGTCGCCTACGGTGCCGGTCTTGGCCGCGATCGGGATGTTCAGCGTGCCGAGCCGCTTGCCGGTGCCGTCGGTCACGACGCTTTCGAGCATGCTGGTCAATATGAACGCGTTCCCCTGGCTCATCGCGCGCTCCGGCTGCGGCTTATATTCGTACACCGTGTTGCCGTTGCGGTCCTCGATCTTTCGTATCAGCGACGGGTTGACATAGGACCCGCCGCGCGCGAACGCCGCGTACGCCGCCGAAACCTGCATCGGCGACACGCCGTACGTAAAGCCGCCGAGCGCCAGCGCGAGCCGCGTGTCCTTGCGGTCGAACCGGATGCCGAGCTTGGCCGCGAACGCCTTGCTGCGGCCGACGCCGACCTGCGCCATGACGGACACGGCGGGCACGTTGAGCGACTTGGTCACGGCCTCGCGCATCGTCACCCAGCCGGAATACTCGCCGCTTGAGTTGCTCGGTGTATAGCCGTCGAAATCGATCTCGTCGTCGAGCAGCATGCTGGCGGCGGTGTAGCCGTACTCGAGCGCGGGCGCGTATACCAGGATGGGTTTGATGACCGAGCCCGGCTGCCGCTCAATCTCGGTCGCGCGGTTGAACAACAGCGCGCCGGACGTGTCCCTGCCGCCGATCAGCGCGGCGACGCCGCCAGTCTCGACGTCCACGATCACGAGCGCGGACTCGAGCCCCTCGTTCGCGCCGTCCGGAAACAGCGCGTCGTTAGCGTACAGGCCTTCGCAATACGTCTGCAGGCCGGCGTCCATCGCGGTCGTGATCGTATAGCCGTCGGAGAGCAGGTCCGTCATGTTCACGTCCAGAAGATAGCACGCGTCCGTCAGCGCGAGATCGACGTAGTACCCGCGCTTCTCGTCGTTTTCGCCATGGGTGAGGTTGACCGGCTCGCGCACCGCAGACTGGTAAGCGGCCTCGTCGAGATAGCCGTATTCCTTCATCAGCCCGAGCACGACGTTGCGCCGCCCCAGGCTGGCCTCGGCGTTGAGGTGCGGCGCAAAGCGCGCCGGGGACTTCAATATGCCTGCCAGCTGCGCGCTTTGGGCGACGGTCAGCTCGCTTGCGTGCACGCCGAAGTATCCGCGCGCCGCGGCTTCGATGCCGTAGTATCCGCCGCCGAAATAGACGTAGTTTAGGTACATCTCAAGGATTTCGTCCTTGGAGTAGAGCCGCTCCATCTGGTATGCGAGAATCGCTTCCTCGAGCTTGCGCGACATCTCCTTCTCGCTGGTGAGATGGCTGAGCTTGATGAGCTGCTGGCTGATCGTCGAAGCGCCCTGCACGTACCCGCCGGCTTTGATGTCCGCCCAGGCCGCGCCGAGTATGCGCACGACGTCGACGCCGAAATGGTCGTAGAAGCGCGCGTCCTCCGCGGAAATAAACGCGTTGCGCACCTCGACCGGGATGTCGGACAGCGAGACCCAGATGCGGTCCTCGGTGTTGTGCAGCGTCGTGTACTCCTCGCCGCTTTGATCGAGCACGATCAACGAGCGGTCGACGAGCAGCACCTTGTCCATATCGAGCGCGCTCCACGCGTCCATCTCGAAGATTTTGACCGCGCAAAACGATGTGACGGACAGAGTGATAAACAAAACGGAAAAGACGACGATCCTGCGTCTTCTCCGCTGTTTCTTCAAGTTGACGAAAAAATCCCGTTCCGTGAAGCCCCTCATGAGGGCTATTGTTCCATCAAACGCTGGAATTCATGCAGTCGCAGGCGACGCTCAGCAGCAGCACATCCCGCGCGCGAGGCAGTCGCAGCAAAGAAGCGCCGGGCAGATGTTACAGTACATACACTCGCCCGTGCCGCTGCCCGCGTCAAACGTCCGGCCGTGGTACGGCGAGCCGTTTTTGTTGAGCGACGAATAGGCGTTGCGGTACTCGGTGTTGTCGGGGTCCATTTCGTATGCGTTCTTAATGAATTCGCGCGCCTTCTCGTACCAACCCTGCCTTAAATAGATCACGCCGAACAGATAGTGCCATTCGGCGTTGTGGTCCGGCACGCCGTCCAGCACGGCTCGCGCCGCGTCGAGGTTATTTTGGTTGATGAACGCGCGCGCGCGCTGAAACCTGTCCGCATACGGGCCCGCGTACGTCCCGCCGCCGGCGGTGCGCTGGTATGTCTGGTTGCCGTAGGCGCCCTGGTATCCGCGATAGGTGCGCTGATACTCCCCATATGTCGTGGTATTGCCGGAACCTTGTACGCCGTTCGGTTTTTTGGTGAGCATCTCGTACGCCTGGTTGATCTCCTTGAGCTTTTCGCCGGCGAGCTCCTTGAGCGGATTGTCGGCGTACTTGTCCGGGTGATATTTTTTAACCAGCGCCAGATACGCGGCGCGGATTTCATCCTGCGTCGCCGTCTCCAAAACGCCCAGCACCTTGTATGGATTCATGCGTCGTCTCCCTTTTTGCCAAACAACAGTCGCGTACGGTGCCTGCACCCTAAATGCATGATATTATCGAGGACCCCGTTTGGCGACGCGAACGCGACGAGGTCGTACCCCTTCTCCGCCTCGGCAAGCGACGCGTACAGTGCAAACGACGCGTCCTCCTCCGGCGTGTCCGCCGCGTTGAACGGGTTGTACAGGCCGCGCTTACGGTCGCGCTCGCGGT
>CAZKGE010000073.1:0-9434 GCA_964552065.1 uncultured Oscillospiraceae bacterium
GAAGTACCCGATGCGCATGAACTGGCAGCGCTCGCCGGCGGGGACGGCGGATAGCGCGGGCTCGACGAAGCCGGTTAGCTCGGTCAGCGACGCGGGATTAAGCCGGTCGACGAAATCCTCGGCCTCGTCGCCGCCGTCCGTTTCGTCGAGCAGGAGCTGCTCGTAGAGGCGGAAGCGCGCGGGGACGGCGGCGGCGGCGTTGACCCAGTGCAGCGTGCCCTTGACCTTGCGCGCGTTCTCACCGCTCTTGGAGTCGGGGTCGTAGGTGCAGCGGACGAGCGTGACGCCGCCGCTTTCGTCGGTCTCGCAGCCCGTGCAGCGCACGATGTACGCGCCCTTGAGGCGCACCTCGCCGCCGGGCTTGAGCCGGAAGAATTTGCCGGGCGGGTCGATCATAAAATCCTGGCGCTCGATGTAGCACTCCCTGCCGAACAACACCTCGCGCGCGCCGAGCTCCGGGCGGTCCGGGTGGTTTTCGAGCGTGACGGGCTCGGTTTTGCCCTCGGGCCAGTTCTCGATGACGAGCCGGAGCGGCTCGGTCACGGCCATCATGCGCGGGGCGGCGCCGTTGAGGTCCTCGCGTACGCAGTGTTCGAGCATGGCGGTATCGACGACGGAGTCGGCCTTGGCCACGCCGATGCGATCGAGGAAATCGCGCACGGCGGCGGGCGTGTAGCCGCGGCGGCGCATGCCGCAGAGCGTGGGCATGCGCGGGTCGTCCCAGCCGGACACATGCCCTTCCTCGACGAGGCGGCGCAGGTACCGCTTGCTCATGATCGTGTTGGTCAGGTTCAGGCGCGCAAACTCGATCTGCCGCGGCTTTTCCTCAAAGCCGCACTGCTCGATCACCCAGTCGTAGAGCGGACGGTGCGCCTCGTACTCGAGCGAGCAGAGCGAGTGCGTCACGCCCTCGATCGCGTCCTGGATCGGATCTTTGCGCGCAGCGTACGCGCGCCGTCGGGAAACTCGCCGTCCTTCATGCGGGTAAACAGATCGAGGTTCTCGGAAACGGAGCGGCCGCGGTACGGGCTGTTGCGGCCCGGCTCGGTCAAAGTTCCGCGGTACTCCCGCATCTCGTCCTTGGTCAGATCGTCGACATAAGCCGCGCCCTTTTGAATGAGCGCGGCCGCCAGCTCATAGCACCGGTCGAAGTACGACGAGCCGAATAAAAGCTGGTCCCAGTCAAAGCCGAGCCAGCGGATGTCCCCCTTGATCGCGTCGACATACTCCGTGTCCTCCTTGGCGGGGTTCGTGTCGTCGAAGCGCAGGTTGCAGCTTCCGCCGAAGCGCTCGGCCATGCTGAAGTTGATGTACAGCGCCTTGGCGTGGCCGATGTGCAGATAGCCGTTCGGCTCGGGCGGGAACCGAGTCTTGACCGTGCGGCCGGATGCGGAAAGGTCCGCCTCGATCAGCTCTTCGATGAAGTTCTTCGGTTTTGTGACCTCGTCCATGGGCGTCCTCCTGTTGCGTGCGCGCCGGAACCGTCCGGAAATTGAGAGAAAAAACCTTTCCTTATTATCGCCAGTTCGGCGGAAAATGTCAACGCCGCCCTAATCGCGCGCTTGCATATTCGCGCTTTTTTCTCTACAATAACGACTATACACAGAAAAGTGAACGGAGAGTACAATATGGACTTGTTCGGAAAGATCAACAACGATGCCGTCAAGGACGCGCGGCAGAAGAATATCTATCCGTATTTTCACGAATTGGAATCCCGCCAGGACGTGGCGGTCATCATGGAGGGCAAGCGGCGCATCATGCTCGGGTCGAACAACTACCTCGGCCTGACCACGCACCCGCGCGTGATCGAGGCGGGCGTGGCGGCGCTTCGCGAGTACGGCTCGGGCTGCTCGGGCTCGCGCTTTTTGAACGGAACTTTGACGCTGCACACAAAGCTCGAGCGCGAGCTGGCGGCGTTTGTCGGCAAGGAGGCCGTCGTGACGTTCTCGACCGGCTTTCAGACCAACCTCGGCATCATCAGCGCGCTCGTGGGCAAGAGCGACTACGTGCTCTGCGACAAGGAGAACCACGCGAGCATCTACGACGGCTGCAAGCTCTCGTACGGCACGATGCTTAGATACCGCCACAACGACATGGAGGACCTCGAGAAAAAGCTCCAGTCCGTGCCGGACAGCGCTGGCAAGCTGATCGTGACCGACGGCGTGTTCAGCATGGGCGGCGACATCGCGAACCTGCCGGAGATCGTGCGGCTCGCCAAAGCATACGGCGCGCGCACATTGGTCGACGACGCGCACGGCCTGGGCGTGCTCGGCGAGGGCGGCCGCGGCACGGCGAGCCACTTCGGCCTTGTGGACGAGGTGGACATCACGATGGGCACGTTCTCGAAATCCCTGGCGAGCATCGGCGGTTTTATGGCGGCCAGCGGCGAGGTCGCGGAGTACGTGCGGCACGCGTCGAGGCCGTTCATCTTCTGCGCGTCGATCCCGCCCGCGTCCGCCGCGACGGCGGCCGAGGCGCTGCGCGTTTTGATCGAGCAGCCGGAGCTGCCTAAAAGGCTCGCCGCGCTGTCCGCGCATATGCGGACAAATCTGAAACAGGCCGGCATCGCGATCAAGCAGAGCTCGACGCCGATCATCCCGATCTACACCTACGAACCGGAGAATACGCTGCGCGCGGCCAAGGCGCTCTACGACGCGGGCGTGTACGTCAACCCCGTCCTGCCGCCGGCCACGCACCCGTCGGAGTGTCTGCTCCGGACAAGCTATATGGCGACCCACACCGAGGCGCTGCTCGACGAGGCGCTCGGCATCATCCGGGAGGTGCTGCCCAAGTATGTCGAACGGTAAGGGACGCATCGTACTCATCACCGGCGCGTCGAGCGGCATCGGGCTCGACGCCGCCGGGGAATTTGTTAAAAACGGGGACGTCGTCTACTCGCTCTCGCGCACTGCGCCGGGCGATCCCGCCGTCCGCTTTATCAAGACGGACGTGACGAGCGAGGCCGAGGTCAACGCCGCGATCGGCGCCGTGCTCGCCGAGCAGAAGCGCGTCGACGTGCTCGTGCTCAACGCGGGCTTCGGCATATCCGGCGCGGTCGAGTTTACAAGCGAGGAGGACGCCAGGCGGCAGCTCGACGTATGCTTTTTCGGAGCGTTCCGCGCGGTAAAAGCCGCGCTGCCCGCAATCCGCGCGTCGAAGGGGGCCATGCTGTTTATCAGTTCCGTCGCCGGCAGTGTCCCGATTCCGTTCCAGACGTTCTATTCGGCGGCCAAGGCGGCTATTAACGCGCTCGTGCTGGGGCTGCGCGGGGAGCTGCGCGGCACCGGCGTGCGCGTCGCCGCGCTGCTGCCGGGCGACGTGAAAACGGGCTTTACCGCCGTGCGCGAGAAATGCGACGCGGGCGCGGACCTGTATCCCGCCATGGCGCGCTCGGTCGCGTCGATGGAGCGCAGCGAGCAGGACGGCATGGACCCCGCCCGCATCGGGAAAAAGCTTGTCGCGCTGTCCAAGCGAAGGCGGCCCAAGCCGTTCTGCACGGTGGGTTTTGCCTACAAAACGCTTTTGGTGCTCGCCAAGGTATTGCCCGCGCGGCTCGTTTCGTGTATAGTCGGGTTGATCTACGCAAGCTAGACAAAAAAGGTGGGAGCCCGATGTTGTTTTCCAGGAATGACGCGCGCCCCGTTCCGGAGGCGGAGCAGGGGACGCTGACCTATTTTTATCTGCCGTACTGCCCGCACTGCCGGCTTGCCTCGCATCTGCTCGAGAATTTGATCCGCGAGGAGCCCAAGTACGCCGACGTTCCGATCCGCAGGGTGGACGAGTCCGCCGAGCGCGCCTATGCCAACAGCCAGCCGTACTACCTCGTGCCCAGCTTTTTCCTCGGCGGCAAAAAGCTGTTTGAAGGGCACATGGAGGAACAGGACGTTAGGCGCGTACTCGACGAGGCGCTCGAGCAGCTCGCGGACGCGGACGAGCGGAGCGAGCACCCGGGAGCGTAGGGGATAGGTTGGATTAGAAAAGAGAACGTCGAGGGCAAAGCCCTCGACGGTTTTTTTTCGCAGGGGCTTCGCTGCTGCACCCATCTGAAGCGGGGACTCCGTCCCCGCGCCCCTGCTCAAGGGACACGTCCCTTGAGAATCCCTTTCTGCCGGACACGCAACTTGCGTGCGCACAATGGGCAGGGTTTCCAAAGGGGACCTTCGGCCCTTTGGCAGCGGTTTGGGGGCAGCGCCCCCGCAAAAGCCTTCGATTCTTTTCGTATGCTGAGACGGGGACTCCGTCCCCGTACCCTTGCTTCTTTTCTTGAAGAAAAGAAGCAAAAGACAGGGGCAGGTTTTCTGGATGTTCCGGTTGAACGGGTTTCCAAAGGGACGCGTCCCTTTGGCAGGGGGATTGGGGGACGGAGTCCCCTAACGTTCCCTTAAAAAACATATGTTCTTGCTCACCCTTGCCCCGTCAGCCGCTCGCATAAAAGCATGAGCTGTTCCGGCGTCAGGCTCTCGGCGCGCGCGGTTTCGGGCAGGCCGAGCGCAGCGAGAGCTTCGGCGGCGGGCGCGCCGGAGAGATTGTTCTTGAGCGTCTTGCGGCGCATCGCAAACGCGCGGTTTAAAAACGCGAAGAACGCTTTGGGCGGCAGGGCGGGCATAGTTTGCTTGCGGACAAGGCGCACGACGGCGGAGTCGACGTTCGGCTGCGGGTAAAAGCGGGAGCGCGGCACGTCGAGCACCGGCGCGGCCGCGTAGTACTGCCGCGCGAGCGCGGCGAGCGGGCCGTACACGCGCGCGCCGGGTGCGGCGGAGAAGCGCTCCGCGGCCTCCTTCTGCACCATCAGCGTGGCGGACTCCGGCAAAAGAAGAAGCAGCTTTTCGGATATCGGCGTCGTGACGTAGTACGGCAGGTTCCCGACCGCCGAGAAGCCGTTTCCGCCCATGGCGCGCAAAACGTCGGTCTTTAAAAAATCCTCGCAGCGCACCGTCAGCCGATCCGAGGGGTAGAGCTCCGGCAAAATTGCCGCCAGCCGCGCGTCCTTCTCGACGGCGACGACGCGCGCTGCGCGGAAAAGCAGCGCTTGCGTCAGCGCGCCGAGCCCCGGCCCGATCTCGAGCACGTCGCGGCCGCCGATCCCCGCGGCGTCGGCGATGCGCTCGACCGTCCCTGCGTCGACTAAAAAATTCTGCCCGAGCGACCTGCTCGGGGTCAGATTGTACCGCTCCAGCGTTTGCTTGAGCTGCTCCGGTTCCGTCATGCCATTGAGTATACCGGACCCGCGCGCCGCTGGCAATCGTTGCGTTTTGCGGGGGCGCGTGGTACCATTAAATACAACAAAAAAGCAAGCGTCGTCCACACAAAAGGAGAACAAATCGAATGCACAAGTCGAACACCACTTTTTCCGCGCGTGCGGCGAACGGCGTTTGCCTTGCGGTGGCGGCCGCCGCGGCTGTCGTGTTTGCATTTGTCTCGGCGGGAAGCCTCTTGACGACGTGCATGCTGGATCCCAACCGGTACTGGGGGGAGCATATCCTGTTTCTTCCGGACCGCGTGGCCGCCAACGTTGCCGTGCTGCTTGCACTGGTCCTGCTGCTGCTCGCGTGCCGGCGCACGCTGTCCCGCGCGCTTCGGCGCGTATCCGTGCCTGTCGCCGCCGCGATTATGCTGTTTGCCGTGCTGATCGTGGGGACGCTGTGGGTCACCGGCGTTCGGCCCGAGGTAAGCGCGGATTCCCGCATGATTCTGCGCGCGAGCCAGGATTTTGTCCGGGGCGATTATTCCGCGCTGACGACATACGATTCCAATTATGGCGCATATTTTCATCAGTATCGGTTCCAGCTTGGCGCGGCATTGCTTTATGAATGCGCGCAGCGGTTGCTCGGCGTCGGGCACTATACCGCGCTTGCGGAAATCAACGTCGCCTGCCTTGTCGCGGCGTACGCCGCGGTGATATTTCTGACGGATCAACTGTTTGGCGACCGGCGCGTCACCCTGATCGTCATCGCGCTGCTCGGGCTGTTCTTTCAGGGGATCTTTTATTGCACGCTGTTGTACGGCACCCTGCCGGGGTATGCGCTGGCCGCCTGGGCGGCGGCGCTGACGGCTTTCTATCTTCGGTCGGGAAAGCGATGGCCGCTGATTCCGGCCGCGATCCTTTGCGCGGCCGCCGCGGCGCTCAAGCCGAATTACTGGATCTTTGCAATCGCGATCGCCGCCATGCTTGCCATCCATGCGCTGGCGGTCAAAAAACCGCTGCCGTTGATGGCCGCGGCGCTCGTGCTGCTGCTTTCGTTCTGCGGTCAGAAGCTCGTCGTGGCGCAATATGAATGGCGGGCGGGTGCGAAGCTCGGCCCTTCCGCGCCCGCAACGCTTTGGCTGATGCAGGGGATTACGGAGTCCGACCGCGCGCCCGGCTGGTATAAGGAGCTGCCGTATTCGTTCCTTCCGGAAGACGCGGCCGCGTCGGCCGGACGGCTGGAAGCGGACATTCGGGCGCGTATCGGTCAGTTTCGGGCGAATCCCGCGTACGCGCGCTCCTTTTTCGGCAGAAAAATCATGAGCCAGTGGGACGAGCCGACGTTCCAGAGCATCTGGGTCAGCCGGATTAAAAAGAGCGACGACTCCGTCCCGCCGGTGGTCGCCGGAATCTATTACGGCGCCGCGGGCCGCGCGCTGGAGACGTATTTTCGGTACCAGGTCCAGTGCATCTATTGCCTGTTCACCGCTGGCGCCGCGATTGCGCTTGTGCGGCGCAAACGGGATTTTGAAAAGGAAAGCGGCATGCGGCCGGCCGCGCTGCTCCTGCTGCTTATCCTGGGCGCGTTCTGCTATCATGCCGTCGCCGAGGCAAAGTCGCAGTATGTCCTGATCTACATTCCGTTCATGCTGCCGTTTGCGGCGTATGCGATTCAGTTGATGACCGCGCCGCGGCTTTTGCGGGCGATGGATAAACGGGGGAGGGACTGAACCGATGCCAAACTACCTGCTGGCCCTGGACCAGGGCACGACGAGCTCGCGCGCGATCCTGTTCGACCTTGCGGGGAACATCGTGCGCAGCGCGCAGTTTGAATTCATGCAGCACTACCCCGCGGCGGGGTATGTCGAGCACGACCCGCGCGACATCCTCTCCTCGGAGCTCGCGGCGGCGGCGGACGTGCTGCGCCAGGCCGAGGCGCGCCCCGGCGAGGTGCTGGCCGTGGGCGTGACGAACCAGCGCGAGACGACGATCGTGTGGGAGAAGGCGACGGGGAGGCCCGTGTACAACGCGATTGTGTGGCAGTGCCGCAGGACGGCGCCGCTGTGCGAGCAGCTGATCGCGGAGGGGCTGGGTGAGCACGTGCAGCGGACGACTGGGCTCGTCATCGACGCGTATTTCTCCGCAACGAAGCTGCGGTACATCCTCGACCACGTCGAGGACGGGCAGCGGCGCGCCGAGAACGGCGAGCTTTTGTTCGGTACGGTGGACACTTGGCTGATCTGGAATTTGACCGGCGAGCACGCGACGGACGTTTCCAACGCCGCGCGCACGATGCTGTTCGATATCCGCACGCTCGACTGGGACGAGACGATGCTTGCCCGCCTGAACATCCCGCGCGCTATGCTGCCCAAGGTGCTGCCGTCGAGCGGCGTGTTTGGCGCGGTAAGGCCGCGGCTATTAGGCCTCGAGGCGCTCGCGGGCGTGCCGGTGGCCGGCGACGCGGGCGACCAGCAGGCGGCGCTGTTCGGCCAGGCCTGCTTTGATAAAGGCCAGGCCAAGTGCACGTACGGCACGGGGAGCTTCTTAATTTTGCAGACGGGCCAAGAGCCGGTGCTGAGCAAAAACCGGCTGCTGACCACGATCGCGTGGGGCGTCGGCGGGCGCGTCAACTACGCGCTCGAGGGCAGCGTGTTCAACGCGGGCAGCTCGATCAAGTGGCTGCGCGACGACCTGGGCCTCGTGCGCAGCGCGCCCGAGGTGGACGCGCTGGCGGCGGGCGTGCCGGACGCGGGCGGCGCGTTCTTCGTGTCCGCGTTTACGGGCCTCGGCGCGCCGCACTGGCACATGTACGCGCGCGGGGCTTTGGTCGGCATCACGCGCGGGACCACGAAGGCGCACGTCTGCCGCGCGGTGCTCGAGGGCATCGCGTTCCAGGTGAACGACCTCGTGCGCACGATGGAGAAGGACAGCGGCGGACCGCTCTCCGAGCTGCGCGTCGACGGCGGCGCGGCCGTGTCGGACGTAATGATGCAGTTTCAGGCGGACCTGCTCGGCACGGACGTGAACCGGCCGAAGTGCGTCGAGTCGACCGCGCTCGGCGCGGCGGCGCTGGCCGGGCTTGCCGTGGGCGCATACCGCGACGAAGCGGAGCTGGCCGCGCGCTGGAAGAGCGAGCGCGTGTTCAGGCCCGCCATGGACAAAGCAAAGCGCGAATGCCTCGTTGCGTCGTGGCAGCGCGCCGTGGAACGATCGAAACACTGGGAGGAGAGATGACCATGGAACAGGAAACAAGACCCTATGTCGGCTGGAAACTGATCGGCGACTTTATGACGGACGCGTTCCGTGCCGTCGGCGTGCCGGAGGCCGACGCGCGGCTCTGCGCCGAGGTGCTGATGGAGAGCGACCGCCGCGGCATCGAGAGCCACGGCTGCAACCGGTTTAAGCCGATCTACATCGACCGCATCGAGGCCGGCATCCAGAAGCCCGTCACGGAGTACGAGATTCTGAAGGAGACCGCGACCACGCAGGTCGTCGACGCGCACGACGGCATGGGCATGGTGGCGAGCCGCCGCGCCATGCAGACGGCGATCGACAAGGCAAAGTTGTACGGCCTCGGCATGACGGCCGTGCGCAACTCCACGCACTACGGCATCGCGGGCTATTACGCCACGATGGCGACAAGCCAGGGCATGATCGGCATCACCGGCACGAACGCGCGGCCGAGCATCGCGCCGACGTTCGGCGTCGAGAACATGCTCGGCACAAACCCCTTGACCGTGGGCTTCCCGACGGACGAGGATTTCCCGTTCGTGCTCGACTGCGCCACGTCGATCACGCAGCGCGGCAAGATCGAGTATTTCGCGCGCGCGGGCCTCCCCACGCCCGCGGGTATGGTGATCGGCCACGACGGCAGCGCGATGACGGACTCCGCCCAAATTCTGACCGACCTGACGAAGGGCACCGCCGCGCTCGCGCCGCTCGGCGGCATCGGCGAGGAGTTGGCCGGGTACAAGGGCTATGGGTACGCCACGGTGATCGAGGTGCTCTCGGCCGCGCTCGCGGCGGGCAGCTTTTTAAAGCAGCTCACCGACCGCGACGAGAACGGCAATAAAAAGCCGTACCACCTCGGACATTTCTTCCTCGCGATCGACCCCGCGGCCTTCCTCGGGCTCGAGTCGTTCAGGCGCACCTGCGGCGAGATTTTGCGCGGCCTGCGCGCCTCGCAAAAAGCGCCCGGGCAGGAGCGCATCTACACGGCGGGCGAGAAGGAGTACCTCGTCTGGCTCGA
>CAZKGE010000074.1:0-9398 GCA_964552065.1 uncultured Oscillospiraceae bacterium
CTCTGGTTTCCACGAGTCCCAACGCCTCTTTCGCCATGATCGTTTCCTCCTTTTTTTACTCTAATTGACAAAGAATGCTATTGTACCGGTCGATGATGCCGACGATGGCCAGGTCCACGGGGGTCAGCCCCCTGCGGAGCGAGGCCGCCGCCTCGGTGCTGTCGACCATATACACGTTGTTGTCCGGGCCCGCCGTGCCCACGGAGTCCGCCGCGACAAGAAGCTCGGCGGGCTTGCCGGCGCGGTACCGCCGCACCAGCAGGAGCTTAATGCCATTCAGCGCCTGGTGCTTCGGCGTGCAGACCACGCTGCCGACCACTTTTCCGATCATCATGGGCAGACCCTCCTTTCGTTCGTGTGTTGCCCGGGTTTGGCCGCGCGATTATTGCAGCGCCGCGGCCAGGTCCGCGTGCGGCGACGGGATCACGACGGTGTTGGCGATCATGCCCTCCGCGTCGCGCTCTCTTTTGGCGGCGTTCACCGCGGCCTGCGCGGACGACACGCTGCCGGTCAAAAGCACGAACGACTTGCCGCCGATGCCCGTGCCGAGCCGGATCTCCATCAGCGACACGTCCGCGCTCTTGACCGCCGCGTCCGCCGAGAGCAGCGCCTGCGCGAGCGAGAAGGTCTCGATCACGCCGAGCGCCTCGACGCCGGAAAGGTCCACGCAGCCGTTCATCGCGCGAATCACGTCCTCGTGCACACGCGGGATTAAAATGCTGTCGATCAAAAACTCCGCCGCGGCCGCTGCGCCCGCCGCAATCGCCGCCTTGACGTCCGCGACGCCGCCCGAGACGATCACGACGTACTTGCCCGGGCAGACGGGCTGCGCGCGCATGATCTCGACGTTCGCGGCCTTCAGGACCGTGTCCGCCGCCAAAATGCCCTGCGAGATGCTGTTGAGTTCGATCATGCCCAATGCTTCCATACGTTTCGTTCCTCCGTTATCCAATCGCGATGCCGCGGCCGTCGACCGCGCGCACGACGCCGTCGATCGACGCGTGGATGTCCGCGCCGAGCTTCCCGTCCGGGACCCTTGCAATCAAATCCCCGCAGCGCACCGCCTGGCCCACGGCGACGACCGGCTCGCACGGCGCGCCGATGTGCATCCTGAGCGGAATGACCACCGACCGCGGCCGCACGGGGCCTTCAAACAGCGGCGCGGGCCTGTCGTATTTGGTCAGCCCCAACCGCGCGATCAACCGTTTGACCGGCACCTTGCCGTATTCGCGGTAGGCGTTTATCCGCTCCGGCTGAATCTTATCGGGTTTTTTGCCCGCGGCGGCCATTTTTTCCTTGACCTCGGTCAGAATCGTCGACGGCGAGAGGCCGAACGGACAGGCGTAATACGAGCAGACGCCGCAGTTGCAGCACGAGAACGCGCTGTTCTCCGCGTAGTCCTTGCAGTAGGCCACGGCGCGCATCGCCATGTGCGGACGGACGCCGAGGCCGAGCGCGCCGCGCGGGCACTGCTCCGTACACAGCATGCACTGGCAGCATACGGCCCGCGCCAGCCTATGGTTGAACGCCTTCGGCGCGGCCTTCCTGATAAAATGCGGGTGATCTGCGGGCAGCACGATCAGGCCGCCGGTGGTCTTGGTCACGACCGCGTCCCAGTCGCGCTCGACGTAGCCCATCATCGGCCCGCCGCAGAGCAGGCCATAGCCCTCCTCGTTCTCCGGCCCGCCCGCAAGCCGGATGCAATCCTTAAACGACATGCCGAGCGGCGCGTCGATCGTGACGGGAGAAGCGACCTCGCCGGTGACCGTGAGGCGCTTGTGCGTCACCGGCACGCCGCGCTGGGCCAAAGCGATATTCTTGAGCGTGCTCACGTTCTGCACGACCACGCCCGCATCGATCGGGATGCCGCCCACCGGCACGATACGACCGGTCGCGTCGCAGACCATCTGCTGCTCGTCGCCCGCCGGGTAGTAATCCTTCAATATGAATACGGAGATGCTGCCGGAACAGGCCTTTTCAAGCGCCGCGACGGCCGCCTTGTGTTTGCCCTTGACGCAGATCTTGCCCTCGCTGGCGCCGCAGGCCTCCATCGCGATTCGCAGCCCCTCGACGACGAGCTCCGGCTCGGCCAGCATGAGCAGCTGATCCACGCGCAGCAGCGGCTCGCACTCCGCGCCGTTGGCCAGCACGATGTCGGCCTTGCAGTTCAGTTTGACATGCGCAGGGAAGCCCGCGCCGCCCGCGCCGACGACCCCCGCCGCCTTGCATCTGTCGTGAATGACCATGTCCGTCCCTTCCTTCGTCCCGCGCGCCCGCTTCCGTTGCCGGAATTTTCTAGGCCGCTACAGCATGTTGAACGAGCCGCGCAGCGTGCAGCGGCGCGTCCTGGTAAAGCAGCGCGCGCTGGTCAGCCCCTCGCCGGTCGGCGTCGCGATCGTAAACGTAGTGAAGCCCTCGCCGTTAAAGCCGATGCCCGCGTACGACGGGCCGTTCTTGACGAATATCGTCGTGTCGAGCGCCGCCGCCGCGCGGGAGAGGTTGTCGATGTTTGTCGAGTGCATGTGCGCCGAGTGATGGAAGCCGTGCTCGGCCTCGATCGCGCAGTCGATCGCCTCGTCCACGTCCTTTACGTAGACGACCGGCATCACGGGCATGAGCACCTCGGTGGTCACAAACGGATGGTCGCGGCGCGTGATGGCGACGATCAGCCGCGGCTCGCCCTTGACGGGAATGCCAGCGCTGCGCAAAAGATGCGCAGCGTCGCGGCCCACAAAATCGCGATGGATCGTATACCTGCCGTCCTTCTCGATCAGTACGGTCGAGAGGAGCTTCTGCGCCTCAACGCTGTCGATCAATTGCGCGCCCGCGCGCACCATCGCGGCCACAAGCGCGTTGCCGACGCGCTCGACGACGAACGTCTCCTTCTCCGAGATGCAGGGAATGTTGTTCTCAAAGCTCGCGCCGTCGACGATGTCGCGGGCGGCCTTTTCGATGTCGGCCGTCTCATCGACGATCACGGGCGGGTTGCCCGGACCTGCGCCGATCACCTTTTTGCCGGTCTTCATCGCCATCTTTACGATCGCCTCGCCGCCGGTCACGGAAAGGAGCCGCACGAGCGGGTGCTCCATCAGCCGCTGCGTGCCCTCGACGGTGGGTTCCTTCATCGCAAACAGCAGCGGCCCCGGCGCACCCGCATTGACCGCGCCGTCGTTGAGCACCCGAATCGCCTGCGCCGAGCAGCGCTTTGCGCCCGGATGCGGCGCGAACACGACGGTGTTGCCGGCAGCGGTCATGCCAAGGCCGTTATTAATCACCGTGGCGACGGGGTTCGTCGAGGGCGTGATGGAACCGATTACGCCGAACGGCGCGGGGAATATCAGCGTCAGCCCTTCGTCGCCGGTGATCGCGCGCGTCTCGAGGTCCTCCACGCCGGGCGTTTTGTCGACCGCAAGCAGACATTTGGCCGTCTTGTGCGCGACGGAGCCATATCGCGTCTCCTCGAACGCGGCCTTGGCCAGCTCGTGCACGTGCCCGCGTGCCGCGGCACGCATGGCCTCGACGATTTTGCGGCGCTTTTCCAGCCCCAGCTCGACAAACGCCTTCTGCGCCCGTGCCGCCGCGGCGACGCAAGCGTCCATATCGTCGAAAAAACAGCCGCTTTCGGACGCGCTCTCGGCGCCGCCCCGTTCGAGCTCGCGCACGACGCCCGCAACGATTGTTTCGATCTCCGCCTGTGAGAGCATATCGTTTCCTCCGAATCGTCAGATCGCCCGCAGCCTGTGCCGCGCGCCGACTGCGGCGGGCGTGGTCGGCAACTCCGCTCTGGTCTTGGCGGCCGCAGCGGCTGCGTCAGCCCTTCCAGCTCTTTGCCTGCGCGAGCTTTTCAGCGTTTGTTTGGCAAGAAAGCTGCGCTTGCGGCTCCTTTGCCCGGCAGGCGCGCCGACTTCGTCAGCCCTTCCAGTTCTTTGCCTGCTCGGCTCTTGCCGCATCCGTTTGGGGAACAGGCTGTGCCGCTGCCGTCTGGAAAGCAGGCTTTATCGCATCCGTTTGGGGAACAGGCTGTGCCGCTGCCGTCTGGAAAGCAGGCTTCATCGCGTCCGTTTGGGGAACAGGCTGTGTCGCGGCCGTCTGGAAAGCAGGCTTTATCGCGTCCGTTTGGAGCTCGGATTTTACCGGCAGTCCTTTTGCCGCAGCGGCTGCGGCGTATAAGTTTTGCAAAATCGTTGCCGGCCCGGCGGTCGAAACGGCGGCTGCCGGCGGTTCCGCCTTTTCCGTCGCCTCGGCCTGTCCGGCGGCCGCTTCGCTCATTTTTTCAACGGGCGCCGCAACCTCGGCGGCATCCTGTGCGTATTTTTTGTAGCAGACGGCGCCGTTCAGCTCGGCCTGGTCGACAATGCCGATGATCGCCATGTCCACGGGCCGCTTTTCCGTCTGCTCCGTCTGGCGTGCGCTGCTGCCGCAGACGCACATGACCAGCTCGCCCGCGCCCGCGCCCATCAGGTCGAGCGCCACCTTGGGCTGGCCGGAGGCCGTTTTTGTCTCGAGGTTCCATTCCTCCACGATCAGAAGTTTGCCGCCGTGTAGCTTCTCGGTCTTGTTCGTACTGACCACGGTTCCCTTCACCACTGCAAGTATCAGACCTGGCCGCCTATGCCCGTCAGTATCGTGACGCCGCGCCCCTTCGCCTCGTCGCGTGCCTACGGCGTGCCGCTGCCGCCCGGCGCCGCGACCAGCTCGCGCCGCCCCTGCCGCGCGCAGGCTGCGACGTCCGCCGCCGTGACCAGTTCCTTTTGCGGCAGCGCGGGGCCGGCCGCCTGTTCAAATTCGATCCGCACGCCAGCGCGGGTCAGCTCGCGCATCCAGGCCGCGGCCTGCGGCATCACCGACTCGCGCCGCATGCCGCTTTTAACCGTGACGAACGCGCCGGCCGAGAGCAGCCGCAGCGTCAGATTCGCAAAATAGCAGTCGTCGCGCAGTTCGCACAGCCTGCGGTAATAGCCGACCGACGGCGTCAGCACGGTCGCGCGCGCAATCACGGGCACGAGCAGCATCAGCTTCTGCCGCGATTCGGCGTCGTTCACGTCCCAAAAGCCGGTGCGCCGCAACTCGGCGGGCACCTTCGACGCGTCGCCCATCGTCAACTCGCCCAGTGGGACCGAGCCGGCCGCGGCGGAGAGATAGTCCGGAATCAGTATGAGGTTTTGCAGCCTCGGCTCGGACATTTCGCTTACGGTTTCCCTTCCTTGACCGCCCGGCACAGCATGTCGTTTACAATGCCGCAGGCGTTCGCCTCGTCGGTGTCCACATGCGCTTCGAGCAGCGCGTCGTCGGACACGCGCGCCACAAACTGCATCAGCACGGCGGGCCGCTCGCCCGTCGTGATCAGCGAGAGCGTGTCGCCGTTCCCCATGCCGAAAAGCCTGGCAAGCTCCGCCGGCATATGCACGTGCCGCATCGCGACCATCGCGCCACGCGGAATCTCGACCTCGCCCCTCGGGCCCTGCACCACGACGCCAGACGTGCCCTCGTGGTTGCCGGACAAACGCACGACCGGCGTCACGCCCAGCGCGTAACAGTCCGTCACGCTGAGCTCCGCCTGCACGCTGCCCCGCAGCGGCCCGAGCACGCGCACGCTCTGCAGCGCGCCCTTTTTGCCGCGCAGCGCCACCGTCTCCTCGCAGGCATACTGGCCCGGCTGCACCAGCCCGCGCATGGGCGTCAGCTTGTGCCCGCCGCCGAACAGGACGGAGAGCGCGTTTTGATCGAGATGCACATGCCGCGCGGACACGTTCACAGGGACCAGGATCTCGCCCGTCTCCTGAAAATGCCTCGCCAGCACGGCGTCCCGGACTCGCGCTTTCAGTTCCGCTTCGTTCATCTGTTGCCTTTCCAATGGTTGAATCGATCGGCTGTTCTGCTGCTAATGTCAATAAGTCATCTGATGATTGTATTATAACATATGCTCTCTGCTTTGCAATAGTATGTTCATATTTATTTTTCGGTTTTTTCTGATATGATAGAAATATGCCAGCAGAAGGAGGAGAACATATGAAACGCATCACGATTCGAGAGGCGCAAAAACTTGGGGGCCCGAACCCCTTCGGCCTTGTGGTCACGCGCGCCACGGACGGCAAGCCGAACCTGATGGCGCTCTCCTGGTGGACATACGCGTCCAACAATCCCCCCCTATTGGCCGTGTGCCTGAGCCAGCGCGGTTACAGCGCGGAGCTGATCCGCCAAAGCGGCGAGTTTGCGCTCTGCCTTGTGGACGGGAGCCTGAAGGACGCGGCCTTTGCCTGCGGCACCCGTTCCGGTCGCAGCGTCGACAAAGCGGAGCAGTTCGGCATCGAGCTGGTCGACGCCGACAGCATCGGCGCAAAGCTGGTCCGCCAAAGCCGCATCGCGTTCGAATGCCGCGTCGAGCAGGTCCTGCCCGCGGGCGACCACTGGATCTTTCTCGCAAACGTATTGGCCGTGCACGCCGACGAGACAAAGTCGCAGCTGTTCGCCACGGGCGGCTACGGCGCGCTGACGACGCTATAGAAGAACGCACGGGATTGGGGTGGATGAACGACAGGAGGCCGGAGGGACGCGCAGGGCTCCGACCCGCACCCCGCCAAAGGGACCCGTCCATTTGGAATCCCAAACTGTTCCGTGAAATTTGGACCATCTCCAAGAGGGGTTGAAAAAGAAGGTCTCTGCCTGCGGACGTTCTGGCACAGAACGTTCGCGATTTGGGTTTCCAAAGGGGGTCTCCTCCTTTGGCAGGGATGCGGGGACAGCGTCCCCGCAAAGAACCCTGAACCCACATCCCCGTACCCCGCACCCCGCACCTCGTACCCCGTACCCTCCTGCCACACCCTCCCTTCAGCCCTTCGCCGCGGCGTCCGCGAACGCCCGATACTCGCGTTTGAATTCCTCAAAATCCTCGCCGCGCATATGGAAGATCAGCTCCTCCTCCGCAATGTCGCGCGCAGGCGGCGGAAACAGCCCCTCCGCGCAGTCGTCGATGCCCAGCGCGCGGACCGTCTCCTCGGCAAACTCGCGGAACGCCGCGCCGACGGCCGTAACGATGTTCCCGTCGCGCACAAACGGCTTTCGCACGATGTTTTTACGCGGGATGAACGCAAGGTATTCGTTGATCTCCTCCCACACGCTCGCCGTGTACCGGACGTTGTCGAGCAGCCCCGCTTTGGCCAGCAGCAGCGGCGCGGAGCAGATCGCGGCGATCAGGATGTCCGTGCCGCGCAGCGTCCGCAAGAACGCGATCAACGATTCGTCGAACAGCGCGTACAGCGGGTTTGCCGCACCGGGCAGGATGACGCAGTCGTAGTCGGAGATGCAGAACGCGTCCAGCATCCGGTCCGGCATGACCAGAAAGCCGTCCTCCGAGCGCACCGGCTGCGCGGACGACGCGTAAACGTCCAGCTCGCGGCCAAAGCAGACCGTCAGCGCCTCCGTCAGGCAGCTGATCTCCTGCATGCTGAAATAAGGGTATAGAATCACCGCCGCTTTCTTTGGCATAGGGTTTTCCTCCGTCATTAAAATAGAAATAGCGAATGGTTCGGCAAGTCGCGACGGCCGTATATTGCGCTTCCAAACGAAAAAAGCCGCCGACATCCTCTGGACGTCGGCGGCTTTTTGTTGCGCTGTGCCGGAGCTTACCGGGCTTTTGCCGGATAGCCGATTGCCAGCAGTATGAACCCGCCCATAACCAGATAGTCGGAATACTGGGAGATATAGGGGAGCGACTGCACAAAATATCCGACGATTCCCGCAAGTCCCGCGATCAGGCCGATGACATAGAGCAGCGTTTTCATTTTTTTACACACCTTTCTTTTCGCAAAATTCCAGGATCACTTGCGTCATTTCTTTTTCTTCGCCGTGGTCTTCTTCTTGGCCGTGGAGGTCGTCTTTTTCTTCTTGGCAGGCTTCTTTGCCTCCGTCTTCGGCTCCTCGACGCCGAGCAGCGAGCCCAGGCCGTCGGTCAGCATCTCGCCCAGCGCGCCGCTGCCGCCGCTGTTCCCGCCGCCGCCGAGCAGCGAACCCAAAAGGCTGCTGCCGCCGCTGCTCCCGCTGTTCCCGCCGCCCCCGCCGAGCAAAGCGCCCAGCAGGCCGCCGCCGCTGTTCCCGCCGCCGAGCAGCGAGCCCAGGAGGCCGCCGCCGCTGCTGCTGCCGCCCCCGCCGAGCAGCGAACCCAAAAGGTTGCCGCTATCGTTGCTATCGCTGTCGTTACTGTCGTTGCTGCCCCCGCCGAGCAGCGCGGAGCCGAGCATGCCTAAAAGGCCGCCGGACTCGTTGTCGTCATCGTCGTCCTCTTTCTTGTTGCTGCCGAGCAGGCTGAGCAGAAGCGGCGCGGCAGCCGCGAGGATCATCGCGGTCTGGCTGGCTGACAGGCCGGCTTTCTTCGCCACGCCCTTTTCGACCGTTTCCTTCTCGCCGCCGAGGATGTGCGTCAGAATCTTCGCCCCGTCGTCCAGGTCCACATTCTGCAAAAACGCGCCGACGTCGCTGGTATCGTCCTTGGCATGGTCGGTCAGCGCCTTGGAGAGCGCCTGTTTGCCGGACCTGGTCGACGCGTTTTGGTCCATGCCCTGCAAAAGCGTCGGCAACGCGTTGGCCAGCACCTGCTGCACCTGATCCTGATCCGCCCCGGACGCCGCGCTCAGCGATTGAATGCTGCTGCTGCCGAGCAGCGTGTCCACCAGAATATTCCGTGCCATGTCGTTCCCTCCTAAAAATACAATGCGCTGGCTGTCCGCGGCCCGCACGCGGGCCCTGTCGCAGGGCGCCGCGGGGTCCGTCCGCCGGCAGGTGCCGTTATCAGTTGCCGGTCTCGGCGGCCTTGGCCTCGGCGCCGCCCGCGCAGAAGTCGCAGGGGTCCGTGCGGTTGGCCTCGAACGCGTCCTCGACCGTGCCCGAGTAGAGCGTGGCGGAGTTCTTCAGCGTGCGGCAGTCCGGATCAAAATGATACGACCGGCCCCACTGCGTCCAGTAGGCGGTGCCGTCGCCGATGGCCACGGATTCCTCCTTGGCCGCCTCGAGGTCCTCCTGGGACACGGGGTTGTAGTCGACCGAGAACGCCACCGCCGCAAGCAGCGCGACCGCCGCGACCGCGGTGACGATCTTCTTCATCTTTTTGTCCATCTTCTTATCTTTGAGCAGGATCACAATCAGCGGCAAAAACGCCAGCACGGCCGCAATCACGCCCATGTTGTTCCAGAGGAAGAACTTCACCTTGTTCTTCTCGGAAACAGGATCGATCCGGTTCGACTTTTTCCAGAGCTGCGACCCGATCACGACCAGTATCAGGTCGAGCACGATGCCGCCGATGAGCCAGATGTTCTTATCGCCGGGGATGTACAGGATCCCGTTGAGGATCGTGATGACGAGCACCTCGCAGCCGATCGCCAGGAGCCAGAGCAGCACCGCGATGA
>CAZKGE010000075.1:0-9351 GCA_964552065.1 uncultured Oscillospiraceae bacterium
CCCGCAGAAAAGGATTTACGATTACATCGTATCATATTCCGAGCAGCATGCCTACCCCCCGTCGGTCCGGGAGATCTGTCACGCGGTCGGTCTGCGGTCGACCTCCACGGTGCACACGCACCTAAAGAACATGCAATCAAAGGGCATGATCTCGCGCGATTCGAGCAAGCAGCGCGCCATGGTGGTCCGCGAGAAGCTCGCTTCGCAGGGCGGGCGCGAGGTGCCGCTGGTCGGCTGTGTCGCCGCGGGCATGCCGATCCTCGCCGTGGAGAATATCGTGGATACCTTCCCGCTGCCCGAGATGCTGCTCAAGGGCGGCCAGCCGGACGAGGTGTTCATGCTGCGCGTGCGCGGCGACAGCATGATCGACGCCGGCATCCGCGAAAACGACGTGATCGTCGTAAACCGCTCCCTGCAGTGCGAGGACGGCGATATCGTCGTTGCGCGCGTGCAGAACGACACCGCGACCGTCAAACGCCTGTTCCGCGAGCGGGGCCACGTCCGTCTGCAGCCGGAAAACAGCTTCTACGATCCCATCCTCGTCCCTTACGACGAGGTCGAGGTCGTCGGCAAGGTCGTAAGCCTTTTACGCCTGTTTTGATACGATCGCGTCCGCACAGAGCATCGCCGCAAGCCGCCCGTGCGCGTACGTGAGCGCCCCCTGCAGATAGGCCGTGTACGGCTCGCGCATCGGGGCATCGACCGATAGCTCCGTGGTCGCACCCTGCACGAACGTGCCCGCCGCCATGACGACCGGATGCTGATAGCCCGGCATGTCCCACGGCTCCGGCGAAACGAACGAATCGACGGGCGCCGCCGCCTGCACGGCGCGGCAGAAATACAGCAGCTCCTCCGCCCCGCCAAAACGCACCGCCTGAATGATGTCGGACCGCTCCTCCCTGCTTGACGGCATGGTCTCATAGCCCAAAGATTCGAACACGCGCGCGAACAGCAGCGCGGTTTTTATGCACTGCGCCGTGACGTGCGGCGCGACGAACAGCCCCTGATAAAACGGCCGGTAGGAGCTCTCGTACGAACCCACCTCCGCGCCAAGGCCCGGTATCGTCAGCCGCTGCGCCGCTGCACTGACCAGGTCCGCGCACCCCGCAACATATCCGCCCGTCGGCGCCAGCCCGCCGCCGGGATTTTTAATGAGGGAGCCCGCGACAAGGTCCGCGCCGGCGCAGGCGGGCTCCCGCGCCTCGGTGAACTCGCCATAGCAGTTGTCCACGATCACGACCGCGTCCGCGCGCACCTCTCGGATTCGATCGATCGCGCGCGCGAGCTGCCCGATCCCGATCGCATTCCGCCAGGAATACCCGCGCGAGCGCTGCAAAAACACGATCCGCGCGGACGGGTCGCCGTTTAGCGCCGCAAGCACGGCGTCGATGTCGATCGCGTCGTCTTTCAGCGCGACCTCGCAAAACCGCACGCCCATATTGGCGAGCGAGCCGGGCGCGTTCCCGCGCAGGCCGAACGCCTGCTCGAGCGTGTCGTAAGGCTTCCCCGTGGCGGACAACACCGTATCCCCGGCGCGCGCCGCGCCCGCGACCGCAAGGTAGATCGCGTGCGTGCCGTTTACGATCTGGGGCCGCACGAGCGCGGCCTCGGCCATAAGCGCATGCGCGAACACGCGGTCGAGCGTGTCGCGGCCGATGTCGTCGTAGCCGTAGCCGTTCGTCGGCGCAAAGTGCCGCGACGAGACGCGCTCGGCCTGGAACGCCTCGAGCACGCGCTGCTGCACAACCGTCTCCACCGCATCCGCGCGGCAAAACTGCGCGGTCAGCGTGCGCTCCGCCGTCCAGATCAGCTCCCGCGCCTCATCCGAGATTTGTATCGGCATCCTGCCCCTCCCTTGACGCATTCCAAATATCTATTACGCGCGCCGCGACGGCCTCCGCGTCGTCCGCAATCTCGGTGACATCGATCCAGACGATACCCTCGTCGCGCCGGAACCACGTCATCTGGCGCTTGGCGTATCGGCGCGTATCCTGCTTGATGCGCTCCACCGCCTCGGGAAGCGTTGTCTCGCCGCGAAAGAACGCGAACAGCTGCGCGTACCCGATCGACGACAGCGCGGGACAGTCCGGCGCGTAGCCGCGCATAAAAATCGCGCGCGTTTCATCAACCAGACCGCCCGCAAGCATCTTCTCCACGCGTCGTTCGATGCGGCCGTACAGCAGCGCGCGGTCCATGGTCAGCCCGACGCGTACGGATGGGAACGGCGGCTCGGCGCCCGAGTCGTTGTGAAAATCGTTCCCGAACGAACTGAGCGGCTTTCCGGCAAGCTCGTAGATTTCGAGCGCGCGCACGACGCGCTTTTTGTCGTTTTCGTGCAGGCGGCCCGCGGTGGCGGGATCGATCTTGCGCAGGCGGGCAAACGCGGCCGCGGGATCGCGTTCGTACGTTTCCGAAAGCGCCGCGCGTACGGCCGCGTCCGACGGCACGGCGAAATTGAGCGGCTTTGTCAGCGACTGCACATACAGCCCGCTGCCGCCCACGACGATAACCGTCTTATTGCGCCGCTGGATATCGAGGATGCACGCCGAAGCCTCGGCGCAGTACGCGGACACAGAGTAGCCCTTCTGGCCGATGTCCGCGCAGTCGATCATGTGGTGCGCGATGCCGCCCCGCTCGGACGGCGTGGGTTTGGCCGAGCCGATGTCCATGCCGCGGTACACCTGCACGGAGTCGGCGGAGACGATCTCGCCGCCGAGCCGGGCCGCGGCGCAGACGGACGCGTCCGTCTTGCCGCTCGCGGTCGGGCCGACGATGCAGAGGATGGGTTTTTTCTCCATGTCCTTATGATACCCGCTTGAACAGTTTTTCGAGCTCGTGCCGCGTCAAATGCACAAACACCGGCCTCCCGTGCGGGCAGGTCAGCGGCGCGCCGTCGCGCGCGTAGTACGCGAGCAGCTCCTCGATCTCGGCGCGGCCGATGCGCTCCCCCGCCTTGATCGCGTGCTTGCACGAGACTTGTATAATCGCCTCGCGCACAAGCCGCTTGTCGCTCGTCGACCCAAACTCCGTAATCTGGTGCAGCGCGTCGAACAGCGCCCGCTCGGGCAGCGCCGCGCCGCCAATCTGGGGCAGCGCGGTCAGTTCGCAGGCGCCGTCCTCCCCCGTCTCCGGGAACGAGACGCCGAATCCCAGCGCGGCAAAGGCTTCGATATTCTCGGCAAGCGCCGCGTATTCGAGCGGCGGCAGTGTAACGCGGAGCGGCGAAAGCAGCTTTTGCGACACCAATTCGGCCTCGTGGTGCATGAGCTGTTCGTATAGTTTACGCTCGTGCGCCGCGTGCTGGTCGATATAGAAGATATCCTCCCCGCGCTGCACGATCCAATACGTGTCGAACAATACGCCCGCGATCGAAAACGGCGCGTCGGACAGCGCCTGCTGTTCGCTTTTGAGCGCGGCGGGCGGCGGCGCGTCCTGCATCGACCCGCCGGAAACAGCGGACGGTTCATCGGCCGCCCCGCTTTTAATCGGCGCGGGCGCGGGCGGGCGGGCGGAGGCAATCGCATACCGCTGCACGCCGCCGGGCGTAAGCCCTGCGGGCCGCGCAACCGTCGACGCGGTCCCCTCGCGCACGGCCGGAGGCCGCTGCTCCCACGCCGCGCGCAGGTCGAGATGCCGGCCGGGAGCGGGCTTCGGGCCCGCCGCGCCCAGGAATGTTGAAACCGGCTGCGCGGCCTGCTGCAGTACGGCGGGCGCTTTTTTAACGAGAGCGTTCGCGCATGCCGCCGTCACGGCGCGCAGCACGCGCTGCTCGTCGACGAAGCGCACCTCCATCTTGGTCGGATGCACGTTGACGTCCACGTCGGAATGCGAGATCGTGAGGTTTAACACGGCAAACGGGAACCGTCCGCTCATGATGCGCGTGTCGAACGCGTACTGCAGCGCGTTCGAGAGCGCGAACGAGCGGATGTACCGGCCGTTTATAAAGAACGACTGCTGCATGCGGTTCTGGCGCGAGATCTCGCTCGTGCCAACGCAACCCGCAACGCGCAGGTACCCGTCGTCGAGCAGCACCTCGGCCAGGTGCGGCAAAAGGCCCGTGCCGTATACGGCGACGATCGCGTTGATTAGCTTCCCGTCGCCGTACGTCTGGTAGACGGTCTTGCCGTTGTTGATAAAATGGAACGCGATGTCCGGCCGCGCCATCATCATGCGCGTGACGTAGTCGCCGATATACCCGCTCTCCGTGCGCGGGTTCTTCAAAAACTTCAGCCGCGCGGGCACGCTCGCAAACAGTGCGCACACCTCGATCGACGTGCCGACCGTGGCCGCGACGGGGACGTTTTTCCGCACCGCGCCGTTGTCGACGGTGAGCCGCGTACCCGTCTCCTCAGACGCAGTCCGCGTCGTCAGCGTCACGGCGGACACCGCCGCGATGCTCGAGAGCGCCTCGCCGCGGAACCCGAGCGTTGATATATGGAACAGGTCGTCCGCAACGGCGATCTTGCTCGTCGCGTGCCTTAAAAACGCCGTCTCGCAGTCCTCGCGCGCGATGCCAAAGCCGTTGTCCGTCACGCGGATTAAGTCGATCCCGCCGTTTTCGATCTCGACCGTGACGGCGGTGGCGCCCGCGTCCAGCGCGTTCTCGACGAGCTCCTTGACCGCCGAGCTCGGCCGCTCGACCACCTCGCCCGCCGCGATCTGGTTGGCGATCTGCGGCGGCAGAACGCGGATTACGCTCATGTTTTCCCACCCGCTTTCAGCATCTCATGCAGCGTGTACAGTTTACCCAGCGCCTCGAGCGGCGTCAGCGCGTCCGGATCGATTTCGCGGAGGAGCCGCAGCGCGCCGTCCTCGGGGCGCTCGTCCAATAGCGACATCTGCACCGCGCGCTCCGCAGGCGCTGGCCGTGTGTTGCGCGCAGCGATGTCCGCGCCCTCGAGCTGCAAAAGGATGGCTCTGGCGCGCTCGAGCACGTCGGCCGGAATGCCCGCGAGCTTTGCCACCTGCACGCCGAAGCTCTTGTCGCCGCTGCCGCGCACGATCTTGCGCAAGAATACGATGTCGTCGCCCACCTCGCGCACGGTGATGCGGTAGTTCTTGACGCCGTCGATCTGCCCCTCGAGCTCGGTCAGCTCGTGGTAGTGCGTCGCAAACAGCGTCATCGCGCCGCATTGATCCTTGTTTGCCAGCCGCTCGAGCACCGCCCAGGCGATGGAGAGGCCGTCGAACGTGCTCGTGCCGCGGCCGATCTCGTCGATGACGAGCAGGCTGTTCTTGGTCGCGCTGTGGATGATGTTCGCCATCTCGCTCATCTCGACCATGAACGTGCTCTGCCCCGCCGAGAGGTCGTCGCTCGCGCCGATACGCGTAAAGATCCGGTCGATCAGTGGGATGTCGGCGCGGCTCGCCGGAACAAAGCAGCCCGCGTGCGCCATCAGCGCGATCAGCGCGACCTGCCGCATATATGTGCTCTTGCCCGCCATGTTCGGGCCGGTGATGATCAAAAGCCGGTTCTCCTCATGGTCGAGCGTCGTGTCGTTGGGTATAAACGACTCGCTCTGCGCGCGCTCGATCACCGGATGCCTGCCGTTTTCAATATGCAGCTCGCCCGCCTCGTTTATCGTCGGGCGGCAATAGCGGTTGACTGCGGCCGTCTCCGCAAACGATTGGTACACGTCCAGCTCGGCAAGGAGCGCCGCGCCCTGCTGCAGCCGGTCGATCGTCGCGAGCAGCTGCTCGCGCACGTTGCAGAAGAGTTCGTATTCGAGTGAAACGAGCCGCTCCTCGGCGCCGAGGATCTTCTCCTCCATCTCCTTTAATTCCGGCGTGACGAAACGCTCGCCGTTTACCAGCGTCTGCTTGCGCACATACTGGTACGGCACCTGCGAAAGGTACGATTTCGTCACCTCGATATAGTAGCCGAACACGCGGTTGAAGCCGATCTTGAGCGACTTGATGCCGGTGCTCTCGCGCTCGCGCGCCTCAAGTTTGGCTAGCCAGCTGCGGTTGCCCGAGGCCAGCTCGCGCAGCTCGTCCACCTCGGTATGGAAACCCGGACGGATGATGCCGCCCTCCTTGACACTTACGGGCGGTTCGTCGTGAATCGCGGCGGCAAGCAGCGCATGGATGTCATCCATGCGGTCGATCGTATCGCGGATGTGGGAGACGGCGGCGCTTGCCAGAAATGCAATCGCGTCGAGCAGCCGCGGCAGCCTCTCCAGCGTGCCCCTCAGCGCGAGGCAGTCGCGCGCGTTGACCGTGCCGTAAACGATCTTTGCGCAGAGGCGTTCGATGTCGTACATGCCGGATAGCGCGTCCTGCAGGGATTTGCGCACGATCACATCCTGGTTCAGCTCGTCCACCGCGTCCAGCCTGTCGTTGATCGCGCTGATTTTTTGCAGCGGCCGGTCGATCCAGTCGCGCAGCATGCGCGCGCCCATCGCGGTGCGCGTTTGGTCCAGAAGGTTCAGCAGCGTGTTCTTTTTGCCCGCGCCCTGCCGCAGCGGCTGCGTTAATTCCAGGTTGCGGCGCGTCGACACGTCCAGCTGCATATAGCCCGAGCGGTTGAGCACCGTCAGTTGATTGATGTGCGAAAGCGCGTTCTTCTGCGTTTCCTCGAGATACCGGATCAGCGCGCCCGCGGCCGAGATACCGCTCGTCAAGTCGTCGCAGCCAAAGCCCGCGAGCGTCGCCGTGCCGAAGTGCGCAAGCAGTCTGTTTTTTGCCTGACTCGGCAAAAACGCCTGCGCCGTGTACGGCTCGAGATAATACTGCGAGGAGAAGCGCTTGACGAGAAACTTCTGCAAAAACAAAGCTTCGTTAGCCAGCACCTCGCTCGGCCGGATGCGCGCCAGCTCGTCGACGAGCGTGATGTACGCGTTCTCGCCGGTCAGTTCCAGCACATAGAACGCGCCGGTCGACACGTCCGCATACGACAGGCCGATGCGGTCCTGCTCCCAGAACACGGCCGCGATGAAGTTGTTGCGGTCCGTGGAGAGCATCTTCTCCTCGATCACCGTGCCGGGCGTGATGATGCGCACCACGTCCCGCTCCACGAGGCCCTTGGCGAGCGCCGGGTCCTCGAGCTGCTCGCAGATGGCGACCTTATAGCCTTTGTCGATTAAGCGGTTGATATAGTTGTCGACGGAATGATGCGGCACGCCGCACATCGGCGCGCGCTCGGAAAGCCCGCAGTCGCGGCCGGTCAGCACGAGGTCGAGCTCCTTGGACGCCTTGATCGCGTCCTCGAAGAACATCTCGTAGAAGTCGCCGAGGCGATAGAACAGCAGACAATCGCCGTACTTCTCCTTCAGCTCCATATAGTGCCGCATCATCGGCGTCATCTGTTTCGGCATGGTCCCCCCCGGCTTGCCTATCCTTCAGTTGATGCAGCCGTCGCAGCCGCTGCAGTTGCCGCGGCACGAGCGGATCGCGCTGCTGCCGTCGATGCAGGCGTTGATCTCCGCGTCGACCGTGCCGATTAAATCGTGAAAGCCCTTCTCCGCGTCGATCATGTCGGAGAACAGCGGGCTTTCCAGCATCTGCGACTGCAGCCGTTCGATGTCCGCCGAAAGCTCCAGCGCGTTCGCGTTGTCGAAGTCGCCCTCCGACAGCGCCGACACCAGCTTCGCACGCTTTTCCTTGAATTCGTCCAGCAGCGCGCGCAGCGAGTCGCTGCTCTGCACGTTCACCTGCGCGGCCAGCATCCGTTTATATTCATCCGAGCCGGCCAATGCGATGCCGAGCTCACGGGCTTTTTCCATCAGATCCATTATGTCTCTCCATTCCTTTCCATTTTTCCCGCCAGCGAGTTCCCGCGGACCCGCTCGGCCTGGACCGGTACATATCGGCCGATCAGTCCCGCATCCCCTGGGAAATAGACCATCTTAAAATTCCGGTACTTACCGTATGCGGCGCCGCTTTTGTGATCGTAGCCTTCCACCAGCACCTCGCCGCTATGTCCGACATATTTTAAATTGTTTTCAAGCGTCTTTTGCGATTGTAAAGCGTTCAGTCTGCTCAGCCGCTCGCGCTTTATGGCTTCGTCGACCTGCTCCGGCATACCGGCCGCCGCGGTGCCCGTGCGCGGCGAGTATTTAAACGTGAACGCCGTCGCAAACCCAACCTCGCCCACCAGCGAAAGCGTGTCGCAAAACTCCTCGTCCGTCTCGCCCGGGAAGCCCACGATCACGTCCGTCGTCAGCTCCGCGTCCGGCATCGCTCTGCGCAGCTTTTGCACAATGTCGAGGTAATGCGCGCGCGAATATTTACGATTCATCGCCGCAAGGATCCGGTCGCTGCCGGACTGAAGCGGAAGGTGCACATGGTGGCAGACCTTGCCGAGGTTTGCCATCGCGTCGATCAACCGGTCCGACAGGTCCTTCGGGTGCGAAGTCATAAAACGGATGCGGCGCAGTCCCTCAATTCCGTTCACGGCCGCCAAAACGTCCGAAAAATCAATGCCGGCAAGGTCGCTGCCGTAGGAGTTCACATTCTGTCCGAGCAGCGTCACCTCCGTGCCGCCGCCTTGAACAATCCGCTCCGTCTCCTTCACAATATCCGGAATCGCGCGCGAACGTTCCGGCCCGCGGACGTACGGCACGATGCAATACGTACAGTAATTATTGCAGCCATAATTGATGTTGACAAACGACGATACCGCGCCGCCGCGCACGGCGGGCAGCCCCTCGACGATGCCCGTATCGTCGTCCGACACGGCGATCATGCGCTCTCCGCTCAGCACCGCAAAAAGAAGCTCCGGCAGCCTTTTTTGCATGTGTGTGCCGAACACGAGATCGACATACGGAAATCTGCCAAAAAGCTTCTCGGCGACCTGCCGCTGCTGCATCATGCAGCCGCAGACGGCCAGAATGCGTCCGGGGATTTCCTCCTTCCACTCGCGCAGCGCGCCGATGTTGCCGAACACGCGCTTCTCCGCGTGCTCACGCACGCAGCAGGTGTTGAACAGCACAAGATCGGCGCTTTCGCGGCCGGCGGCGCGCGCAAAACCGCAAGCACAAAGCAGCCCGGCGAGCGTTTCGCTGTCCCGTACGTTCATCTGGCAGCCGTAGGTTTCGATATGATACGACCTGCCGGGGCCGGCGAGCGCGCGGCACGCGGCCGCTTGCTCGACGCCGTTTCGCCCGTTTGGGCCGCTAGAGATTCCGATGTTTTCCATGCGTACAATTCTCCAATTTACTTAGAGTATTATACAGCGTATTCGTGCAAACGACAAACGAAAAATGCAAATACCGTGTTGACAAACCCTTTTTCAATGATGTATATTATTAAGGTCGCGAAAGCGGTGCGTGGGATTTCGGGGTGTGGCGCAGTCCGGTAGCGCACGTGCTTTGGGAGCATGGGGCCGGGGGTTCGAATCCCTTCACCCCG
>CAZKGE010000076.1:0-8152 GCA_964552065.1 uncultured Oscillospiraceae bacterium
AGCAGGGGCGCGGGGACGGAGTCCCCGCAAAAAACAGCACAAAGGGCGTACCCCGCAAAAACCCCTTACGCCCCCTCCCCCCGCAAACAAACGCGGCGGGAACCCCGTCTCCGCCGCGCGCACAGATTGTTACACGATCTCCCATAATCTGTTACATTGTTACAACCGGTTGTAACGGGCCCGGTCCCCGACCACTATACCCGGTAGAACGTGTTGCCGCCGATGAACTCGCGCAGTATGCTCGTGGGCGGAATCTCGTCCTCGACGTTGGCCTCGAGGAAGTAGTTGAGCACCTTGACGATCGAGCGCACCTCGTCGTAGCAGGGCGAGTCGGGCTGCACGGCGGAGAGCAGCGGGAAAATGTGTTTTTTCAGCACGGCGGGCTCGTAGACGAGCGCGGTGTTGAATATCGCGTCGGCGGACTCCTGGTACGGGAATATCCATTTCTCCTCGCCGCGGCGGACGCTGTCCCACATCAGAAGCGTGCGCTCGACGGAGGCGCCGCGCGTCTCGTAATCGCGCACCATGCGACGGAGAAGCCGGATGTAGGTCGTCGGGATGCGGTTGTGGTCGTCGAGGTTCAATGTCGTCAGCGCGGAGACGTAGAGCTTGAACACGAGCGCCTTGTCGACCGATTCGGGCAGGAGCGACGGGTTGAGCGCGTGCAGACCCTCGATGACGAGCGGTGTTTCGGGGGTCAGGCGCAGGCGGGCGCCGTCGTAGACGCGCTTGCCGGACACGAAGTCGAACCGCGGCAGATCGACCGTCTCGCCGGCGAGCAGGCGCTTTAAATCCGAGGAGCACAGCGGCACGTCGATCGTGCAGATGTCCTCGAGGTCGATCTTGCCGTCCTTATCGGGCAGTATCTTGTCGCGGTCGATGTAGTAGTCGTCCAGGGAGATAAGCACGGGCGACTTGCCGAGGGCGCGCAGCTGCGTGCAGAGGCGGTTGGCGCTCGTGGTCTTGCCGGAGCTCGACGGCCCGGCGATCATGACGGCGCGCGCGCCCCTGTTCACGACCTCGTCGGCGATGGCGGCGTATTTTTTCTCGTGCAGCGCCTCGTTGATGCGGATGAGCTCGCGGACCCTGCCGGACTTGACGAGGTCGTTGAGGTCGGCGACGCTGCCGCAGCGCATCAGATGCCCCCAGCGGTCGCTCTCGCTGAACACGGCGGTCAGGTTCGGCATGTGCGCAAAATTGGCCGGCACATCGGGGTTAACTTCGTCCGGCCGGATCAGCATCAGCCCCGGCGCGTGGAACACAATGTCGAACACGGACGCGTAACCCGTCGAGGGCGCCATCTCGCCGTAGAAGTAGTCCATGTAATCGCCGTGGCGGTACACGTCAAAGTACGTGAACTTCCGCCATTGCAGCAGCCGCACCTTGTCGAGCTGGCCGTCCTTTTCAAAGAACTCGATCGCGTCGTCGATGTCGAGGCGCTTGCGCTCGAGCTTGTAGTCTGCGCGGACGATGCGGACGGCCTCGCGCTTGATGCGGGCAACGTCCGCCTCGGTGAGCGCGGGCTCCTTCTCGATGGTCGAGTACAGCCCCGCGCCGACGGCGTACTCGATGATGACGCGCGCGGCGGGGAACAGCTTCTTAACGGCCATGAGATAGACGAACAGCATCGTGCGCTCGTACACGCGGTGGCCGCGCGCGCTGTCGTAGCGGATGAGCGAGACCTCGCCGTTGCTTGCGCGCAGCGCCCGGCGCGTGTTGATCTGCGGCGCGCGGCGGCCGCTTTCGGCGCGCACGGGCATGTAGTTGAGCGTGAACGTCTCGCCCGCGATGCGCGCGGCGAGCGGGCGCGTGGACAGTTTGTCGGTGTCCAGGCCGAGCGCCTTGACGAGGCAGAGCAGCGAGTCGCCGGGCGCCGCCTCGGCGGGACGGCCGTCAATAGTCAGTTGCATTCCATGCCTCCCAAAAAAGTGTCAGTTATCCGGCAGGTCCCCGCCGAACGATGCCGAGGGCAGGTACGCGGCCTCCATCAGGCGGGCGTAGGTGATATCCGTGATCGTGTCGATGGTCAGCCTGGTGGTCCCGCCGTCGTTTTCGAGATAGACGAACGCGGGCGTGCCGTCCTTGACGCGCGTCATCAGAACGACCATGTGCACGCGCTTCTGGTCGACGTTTTCAAACGTCGCGCCCTTCTCGTGCGGCATCTTGCCGAGCTTTGTCGAAAAGCCGAACGACAGCGGCTGAATCCCGCCGTTGCACAGCAGGATCCGCGAGTCCTTCTCGGACAGGAACGATTCGTACGGCGTAAAGTCGCCGGCAAGCTGGCGGAGCGTCAATTGCCCGCCCGTCTCCCGGTTTACTAAGTATGCGTCGGAAAACGAGATTTTCTGCTCAAAATACAGGTTGTTCAGATTTCCCACAAGCGCCGTCAGCAGCGCTTCGCGCCCGCGCACGGCCGAAAAGATCTCGTCGTGGCGCGCTGATACGGCCTCGAGCGTTACATTCGGCAAAAAGCGCGCAAGATACCTGCCCTTCGCGCCGGCAAACGCCTGCTGCGCCTTGGGCGCGGTGGCGAGAGAAAGGCAGTTCGTCCGGACGTCCTCGATTTTGCCGGGGTCTTTCTCGAGCTCGGCGAGAAGCGCCGTAAAGCTGTCCCCGAGCGTGCGCCCGCCGCCGGCGGCGTAGACGGACTCGCTGTACACGGACAGCTCCTTGATGCCGTCGACGTAATAGCCCGCGACCGTCGCGTCGTACGGGTCCTCGAGCACCTCGCGGAACAGGTCCTCGCCGATGCCGCACGTCAGAATCATGTTTCCTTCCGAGAACGAGACGCCCTCAAGCGCAGCCAGCCGCGGGTGCAGGTCCGCGCCCTCGACCGTAAACTCGAGCTGCGCAGGGTCGATGCCAAACTGCTCGCAGACGGTCTCGGCGGAGACGGAGAACAGGCGCGTAAGGTGCACGCGCGTAACGGTCACGCCGATGTCGCCGCCCTTGCCGGCCGTCACGTCCGCGTCGAGGCGTACGGGGACGGGCACGAAGTTCAGGGCGCTTAATTGCAGCGTGACGTATGCGCCGTCGTCGAACCGCACGCCGTACCCCTCGAGCACAAAGCCCGCGTCCTCGAGCGGCTCGGCCAGCGACGCCGGGTCGAAGCCGGCGCCCTGGTCGATTACGAACGCGATGTCGGCGGGGTTTACCGCGATGTTGACGGTGCGCTCCGCGGCGTGGAAGGCAAAGCGCGCGTCCGGGCTCATCGGCGTTTCGGAGAGCAGCGCGAGCTGGTTGTCAGTCGGGTACCCGAACAGCGACAGCGCGGCGTACAGCAGCACGGCGAGCACGGCGATTAGCAGGACCGGGCTGAACAGCCAGAGCACCACCCTGCCGAAAGCGGATTTTTTGCGCGGATGGATCGGCGTTTCCATGGGACGTTGCACTCCCTTAAAATAAAAATGGTGATGATAAAGAAAACCGGGGAACCCGCCCGCGCGGCCCGGGGCGTTTCTTAGCCCCAGAGCAGCGAGAGCGCGGGAACGACCTGTTTTTTGCGCGACAGCACGCCGGGCAGGAACGCGGCGTGGTCGGCGACCTTGACGTTGAACGCGCTCTCGACGGTGTCGGCGTCGCCGACGACGAGCAGCTCCGTCCCCTCGCGCAGCACGTCGGTGATCATGAGGAGCAGCATGTCGTACTCATTCTCGGCGCGCTCCTTTTCCATCACGCGGATCATCTCGTCGCGCTCGATCGGCAGCTCGAGCGAGTTGAAGCACGTAAACTGCCCGATGCCGATCGTGTGCCCGGCGATGTGGAAGCGCTTGAAGTCCGAAAACAGCAGCTCGGACACGCTGTGCACGTCGGTGAGCGACACGGCGAACATCTCGCGGCCGAGCTCGTCGAGCGAAATGCCGGCCTGCTTGGCCATGCGCTCGGCCATCACGCGGTCGCGGTTCGTGCAGGTCGGGGACTTGAACATGATCGTGTCCGAGATGATGGCCGCCGCGAGCAGGCCGGCCAGGTTCTTGCTCGGCACGATGCCCTTCTCCATGAACATGGACGTGATGATCGTGCACGTGCTGCCGACGGGCTCGTTGCGCACGTAGATCGGCGCGCCGGTCTGCACGTCGGCCAGGCGGTGGTGGTCGATGATCTCGAGGATCTCCGCCTGCTCGAGGCCGGGCACGGACTGCAGAATCTCGTTGTGGTCGACGAGCACGAGCTTCTTGCGGTTCGGGCTGAGCAGATGAAAGCGCGAGAGCGTGCCCACGACGCGGTCATTTTCGTCGAGCACGGGGTAGCTGCGAAAGCGCGACTTCTTCATGGCGTCGCGCACGTCGTCGAGGTAGTCGGCAAGGTGGAACCCCACGAGCTCGGCCGTGCGGCAGATGTACGAAATCGGCACCGCCTGTATGATGAGCCGCGCCGCGCGGTACGGCGAAAGCGGCGTGATGATGACGGGCAGGCCGGAAAGCTTTTCGGCCTGCCCGGCGGGAACGCCCGCGTTGCACACGATCAGGCAGCCCGCCCGGTCGCGCGCGACGGCGTCCATCACGTCCGGCTGGTTGCCGCAGAGCACGATGTCGTTCTGCGTAAACGGCGGCAGGCCGTTCTCCGTCGGCAGCGCGATGACGAGCTCGCCCGAGAGCGCGCCCATGGCGACGCCGTCGTCGAGCAGGTGGCCGTCGAGCGCGGAGATGAGGTTGAACAGCGGGATCCCGCTCAAAATAGACTTGGAGACGAAGCGCATGTCGTACGACGCGATGTCCGACGCCGACAGCATGCCGAACAGCTTCCCGTCCTCGTCGGTCACGGGGAGCGTCACGTCGTGCGAATCGGACGAGAAGATCGCCTTCCACGCGTGGTGGAGCGTCACCGCGCTGCTCATGATCGGCGGCCGGTCGAACGCGATGTCCTGCACCTGCGTGCGCACGTTGTGGATGAGCAGGGGCGCGGCAAAGCCGAATTTGTCGAGCACGAGCTGCGTCTGGTCGGACACGTCGCCGATGCGGGCCGCGACGAACTGCCGCTCTCCGAGCGCGTTTCTTAGCGACGCGTACGCAATCGCCGCGACGATCGAGTCCGTGTCCGGGTTCTTGTGTCCCGTCACGTAGATAGGTTCCAACGCTGTTCCCCTTTCAAAATGTCCGTAGGCGGCGGGTCTTGCCGTTTCCATTTATCCGCCCCCGCTTACTTGATCAGCTTACTCAGTTTTTCGTCGATCGCAATCGCTTTTCTGGCCTTTAGCTCCTGTCGGATCACGTGCGCTTTGATTTCTTCCAAATCGGAGCTCGGCGCCTCGGTTTTCAGCCACCCGTAATGTATGGCGGTATTCAGGTAAAGCTGGGCGGTCTTCACATCTTCTTTGACCAATTGGAACGAGGTCGACCGGGCGGCCGCCTCCAGCCTGCTTAAAAATTCCTTTGCCGCATTTGTTTGCTGCGGCGTCATATTCGTAAAGTTTCTTTTTGTGTAGTCGTCGACGATGCCGGCAAACAGTTCGATTTCCTCAGAATTCAGACAATCAAGGTCGACAAATGCGGTTTGTTTTCCGCACGTTCTGCAGACGCGGCCATCCCAGGAGTGGCCCGTGTCCCGCACTTTCCCGCACGTTTCGCACTTGCAGCCGTTCCATTTGTGGCCGAGCAAACACGCCATATCGCACCCTCCCAATTCAGAATTCATCGTTGCCCGCGGCGGTTTCTTTCCCTTCATTTGGTTACAATTCTACCACACCGCGCCGCGGTTGTACAACGGCCGCAAAATTTGCTATAATACCAAAACGGGAGTGAGAATAAGCCAAATGAAAAGACTTGCAGTTGTGCTCGCGGCCGCGGCGTCGATCCTTTTGATTTTCATCGTGCTGTTTTCGACGCTGCAAATCGTCATCAACAACGAAACGTTTATCAACAACGAGTTTACGAAGATCGGCGTTGCCGACGGCATGGGGATGAGCAACATCGACCTCGTGCGTTCGATGCAACAGCTCGTCGGCTATATGGAGGGCGACGTCTCGACGATCGACATCGACGTGACGGTGAACGGCGAGAAGGTGAAGATGTTCGAGCTCGAGCAGGAGAAGCAGCACATGGCGGACGTGCGCGTGCTGTGGCAGTCCGTGCGCCAGACGCGCGACGTCGGCCTGCTCGCGATGCTGATTTTGTATTTGGTCTCGGTCGTGCTGGGATTCCGGTACGCGCTGACCACGCTGTCGAAGGGATACCTGTACGGGGCGTTCGTCACGCTTCTGTTCTTCGGCTTCTTCGGGGCGTGGGCGGCGCTGGACTTCTCGAGCTTTTGGACGATGTTCCACGAGGCGCTGTTCTTCAACGACCTGTGGCTGTTCGACGTGACCACGAGCCGCATGATCAACATGCTGCCGGAGCAGTATTTTGCGGACATCGTGAGCAGGACCGCCATGTATACGGGCATTGCGGCGGGCTCGGTCCTCGCGGCGGCTATATTCTGCCTCGTCGCGCTGAGGCGCAAGCGCGATCTGGCGCGCGCCGAGAAGCTGCGCAAAAAGCAGGTCAAGGCGCTCAAGGCCGCGGGGCTGCCCGTCGGCGACGAGCTTTTGTCCAGGAAAGAGATCGAGGCGCGCAGGAAGAAGGAGCGCGAGGCCGCCGAGAAGGCCGCGCGCGAGAAGCGGGACGCCGCCGGCCTGGAGAAGCGCAAAAAGGAGCGCGAGAAAGGGGCCGAGCGCGATAAGAAGCGCAAAAAGAGCCAGGCTGCGCTCACCGGCGCGCTCAAGAAGGCCGGCCTCGTCGCGGACGGCGGAACGGCCGCGCGCGAAAAGACGCCCAGGGAGAAGAAGGCCGCGTTCACCGAAACGCTCAAGAAGGCCGGCCTCGTCACGGACGGCGGCGCGGCGGACCGGGACAAGCGGGCCGACGCAAAGGGCGCGGAGATTGCGCCAAAAAAGCGGAAGCGCTCCGAGCCGTTCGAGCTCGAGCTGCCGGACGATGATAACAAGCTATGACGCGGCCGCGGCCGAACGGCTTGCCGCGCTGAGAAACAGAAAACGGGCCGCCGTGCTCGCCGTCGAGACCTCGTGCGACGAAACGGCGGCCGCCGTCGTACTGGACGGCCGCTTTGTGCGCTCGAACGCCGTGCATACGCAGATCCCGCTGCACAGGCGCTTCGGCGGCGTCGTGCCGGAGATCGCCTCTAGAAACCATGTCGAGGCGGTGGGTCCCGTCGTGCGGCAGGCGCTCGACGGCGCGGGGTTTACGCTTTTCGACATCGACGCGGTCGCGGTCACGAACGGGCCGGGCCTCGTGGGCGCGCTGCTCGTGGGCGTGAGCTTTGCCAAGGGGCTCGCCGCGGCGCGGAACCTGCCGCTGATCGGCACAAACCACCTCGCGTCGCACATCGCGGCCAACTACCTGACCTATCCGGACCTAACCCCGCCGTTTTGCTGCCTGATCGCGTCCGGCGGGCACAGCCACATCGTGTCCGTCGACGATTACGACCGCTTTACGCTGCTCGGCCGCACGCGCGACGACGCGGCGGGCGAGGCGCTCGACAAGGTCGCGCGGCTGCTCGATCTGCCGTACCCGGGCGGCCCCGCGCTCGAGAAGCTGGCCGAAAGCGGCGATCCCGCGGCCTACCGCTTCCATTCCGCGTTCAACGAGGGCGCGGGCTTCGACTTCTCGTTCTCGGGCCTTAAGACCGCCGTGGTCAACCTGCTGCATACGGCGCGCCAGCGCGGCGAGACGATCGACCGCGCCTCCGTCGCCGCGAGCTTCCAGGCCGCGGTCGTTTCGGTGCTTTCCGAGAAGGCCGTGCGCGCCGTCGAGCCGGGCGGCACGCTCGCGCTGGCCGGCGGCGTGTCCGCAAACGCGGTCCTGCGCGCGGAGCTAGCCCGCCGTTGCGAAAGAAAAAGCGTGCGCTTTTGCCGTCCGGACCCGGCCTACTGCACCGACAACGCCGCCATGGTCGGCAGCGCGGGCTTCTATTCCCTGATGGCCGGGCACAGAAGCGGCCTCGATCTCAACGCGTTTCCGGATCGTTCGATCGTGTAGCGCCGCGGTTTTTTATTCGCCGAAAAACGGAAAACATTGTATATTTGTCCCTCCGATTCGCTTTGTTTCGGAGGGATATTTTTGCACATGCACATCCTGTCAGTCATGGGATTTGGTGGAAAACTCTGTGGATTTGCCGGAATTCGGGGACTCAAAATGTGGATAACTATGTGGATGGT
>CAZKGE010000076.1:8162-9243 GCA_964552065.1 uncultured Oscillospiraceae bacterium
GATAGATGCCTGAATATGCAGCACGGAAGCCGGCATATCTATGCAGGGGGCGGCATATTCTTAGGAATCGGCGGACGCCGGAACCCGGCGTAAACTGGCTTGTCGGAGGGGAACCATGCGCAGTTTGGCGGATTGGTTTTTCGCGCTGTTTGTGACGGCGGCGATGGCGGTCGTGCTGCTCGGCGTGGCCCAGGTCGTGGGCGGCGCCAATGCAACGGCGGAGACGGCGGCGGAGGCGGTGGTGGACACGGTGACCGTTGCGGTCGACGCGGGGCACGGCGGCTTCGACGGCGGCGCTACCGGCACGAACACGGGCGTGGTCGAGGCGGGGCTCAATCTCGCCGTGGCCAGGCTCGTCGAGGAGGAGCTGACGGACAGGGGGCTGTCCGTCGTGATGACGCGCACGGACGAAAACGCGCTGTCGGACACGAAGAAGGGGGACATGGCCGTGCGGCGCAGCGTGCTGCGCGGGGATGCCGTCGACCTCGTCGTGAGCATCCACATGAACAAGTTCCCGGACCGCTCGGTGTCCGGCGCGATGGCGTACTACATGCAGGGCTCCGAGGAGGGGCAAAAGCTCGCGCAGTGCGTGATCGACTCGATCTGCGACGGCACCGGCCACAACCGGCGGCTGGCCAATCCCGGTGATTATTTCGTGCTGCGCGAGTGCGCCGCGCCCGCGGTGCTCGTCGAGTGCGGGTTTTTGTCCAATCCCGGCGACGAAAAACAGCTGATCGACGAGGAATACCAGGCGACGCTGGCCCAGGCCGTTGCGGACGGAATCATCAACTATCTTGACCAGGGCTAGCCGCGCCGGATATACTAAGCGCGATGGTATACGATCTGACAAACGGAATCGTGCCGGTCGGGCTGGCGGACATTCGGACGGACCACATAACGGTCGGCCTCGTCACACTGGACGAGCTCGAAAAGCACAACGACGCGCTCGCGTTTTCCCCCGCGGTCATCGTGCAGTGCCGCGAGCGGGACACGCTGTTTCGCTCGACGACGCAGATTTACGGCGACCACCTGTTCTCGATCGTGAGCGCGCTCGACATTTCGGACGTGACGAAAAACAGGG
>CAZKGE010000077.1:0-9201 GCA_964552065.1 uncultured Oscillospiraceae bacterium
CCGGCCAGGAGCTGCTGATCTGGAGCGTGCCGGAGCCGGCGCGCACCGGCAGCCTCACGCTCAACTCGCTGACGTGCACGAATCTTTATATGAGCGCGGCGGAGCAGCTGTCCGCGTCCTGCGGCGGCAAGCGCGTAAAGTGGCTGTACGGCGAACCGCAAAGCCCGTATTTTTCGCGCCGCCTCGCGGTGACCGCCGGCGCGCTGCGCGCAAAAAAATGCCTGTCGGGCGCGGCGCTTTTGAGTGTCGGAGACACGGCGGACGGCTTTACCAACCTGCTGTATTCGCCCGAGGCCGTGCTCGCGCGCTTCGGCGCGCGGATGCTGAGTGTCCCGCTCGAACGGCTTGCCGAGCGAATGCGGGCAGTGCCGCAGAATGAGGCGGAAGCCCTCGCGGAGCGGATGCGCGATTGGGCGTGCGGTTCGGCGCGCTTTCGGCCCGAGGTCGAGCGGAACGCGCGGCTGGCGATCGCGCTCGAAACGTTACGCGGCGAAGCGGGCGCGTCCGCGCTCGCGCTGCGCTGCTGGCCGGAGATTCAGGCGGACTGGAAGTTCTCCGCGTGCCTCGCGCTCTCGTTTTTGAACGAGCAGGGCACGATCGTCTCCTGCGAGGGCGACATGCCCGGCGCGCTGACGATGCTGCTGCTCTCCGAAATCACGGGCGAGCGGCCGCTGCTGCTGGACATGGTCGCGGCCGACCTCGATCGCGATATGCTGCAGTTCTGGCACTGCGGGATCGGCATGCGCCGCTACATGGACGATGCGGGCTGCGACCTCATCAAGTACCCCTGCGACGCCGCGATTTTGGACCAGCCGGGCGCCTGCGTGGACATGAAGTTTGCGCCGCAGCCGGTCACGATCTGCCGGCTCTTTGGTGAGGACGCCGGCCGCATGCTGGTCTGTCAGGCTCAGATCGTGCCGGGGCCGGACAGGGGCTACGACGGCGGGCGCGCGTGGATCGGGAACTTTACGATGGACGGACGGCCGGTGGCGGCGGCGGAGTTTATGGACGCCGCGTTTCGCTTCGGCAGCCCGCATCATTACGCGATCTGCGCGGGGGAAGCGGAGGGCGCGCTGCTGGAGTTTGCCGCGCGCAGTTCGCTGACGGTTGCCGACCGGCGGGAATACCGGGACGAATTGAGGTAGAGACATGGAGAAAATGCGCGCCGTCGTTGCGCATGCAGCGCACGACTTTCGGGTGGAGCGGGTCGACCGGCCCGCCGCCGGGCCGCTGGAGGCCGTCATAAAGATCGAGGCCGCCGGCATCTGCACGGGCGACCGGATCATGTACGAGGGCAAAGCGCCGTGGGGCATCAACGACGGCGAGATCCCGGGCCACGAGTACGTCGGCGTGATCGTGGAAACGGGCGAGGGCTTTACCGAAAAATACGGCCTCGCGGAGGGCGACCGCTGCGTCGCCGAGGTGCAGATTTCCTGCGGGGAGTGCTATTGCTGCCGCGGCGGCTTCTACAACCTCTGCGGGAACCCGAACGGCTTTTTGGGCGGCGGCTGGGCCGAATACATGCTGCTGCGCCGCGGCGCGGTGGTTCATCAGGTCCCCAAGAGCATCGACAAGCTGCACGCCGCCTTGATCGAGCCGCTCTCGTGCGGCGCATACGCGGTCGAGCGCGCCTCGGTCGGCATGGCGGACACGGTGGTCGTCGCCGGCATGGGCGTCATCGGCCTTGCGGCGCTGCAGTTTGCAAAGCTGCATACGCCGTATCGGCTGATCGCGCTGAGCGCGACGGATAAAAGCCTCGAGATCGCAAAAAGGCTCGGCGCGGACGAAATCGTTAACGTGCTTGCCGAGGACGCGCCGCAGCGCATCCGGGACTTGACAAACGGCCGCGGCTGCGACAAATACATCGAGTGCTCCGGCGTCGCGCCGTCGGTCGCGACGGGGCTTGCCGCGCTGAGAAAGCGCGGGACGCTCGTGGTATACGGCGTGTATACGAGGCTTGCCGAACTGGACCTCAACGAGATCAGCCAGAACAAGGAGCTTACGCTGATCGGCGGGCACCTGAGCCCGAACACGATGCCGTACGTGATCCGATGCCTCGAGCAGGGGCTCGTCGACGCGGGGCCGATGGTTTCGGAGGTGTTCCCGCTGGATCAGTTCGACGAGGCGGTCAATATCCGAAAGAAGAATCCGGACAGTATCAAAACGCTGCTGGTGCCATAAATACAAAACCCGTTGCTGCTGGAGAGAACCGAACGATGAACATTGTGATTACGGCGCCGTTTGCGCCGGAACAACTCAAGCTGCTGCAGCTGAACCACGCGGTGCGGTACCTGCCGCAGCAGGAGGGCGTCGCGCTGCGCACCGAAAGCGAGCTCAACGCGCTGCTAAAAGAGTCCGCGGCGGAGGTCTTCATCTGCGAGTCCGACGCGGTGACCGAAAAAGTCCTTGTCGGGCTGGACCAATTAAAGCTGATCTGCGTCTGCCGCGCGGGTCTGAACAACATCGACATTCCCGCGTGCACAAAGCGCGGGATCGCCGTGACGAACACGGCGGGCCGCAACGCCGGCGCCGTGGCCGATATGGCGGTCGCGCTGTTTGTCAGCGTGGCGCGCTTTCTGTCCGCGGGCGAGCGCGCGCTGCGCGAGGGGCGCTGGGACAACGATTTGTACTACCGTATGCGGGGCATCGAGCTGGCCGATCACGTCGCGGCGTTCATCGGCTTTGGCGCGGTGCCGCGCCAGCTCGCCAAGAGGCTTGCCGCATTCGACATGGAGCTGATCGCGTACGACCCGTTCGTTTCCGCCGAGGAGATGGCGGCGCTGGGCGTGCGCCAGGTGGACATTGAGACCGCGTTTGCCGAGGGCGACTTCGTATCAAACCATTTGCCCGTAACCCCCGAAACAAAGGGGCTGATCGGGGAGGCGCTGATCGGGCGCATGAAGCGCACCGCGTATTTTATCAACACCGCGCGCGCCTCGACCGTGTCGGACGCGGCCATCGTCGACGCGCTGCGCCATCACCGCATCGCGGGCGGCGCGTTCGACGTGTTCAACGAGGAGCCGCTGCCATCCGACAGCCCGTACCTAAAGCTGGACAACGCGGTGCTCACGCCGCATCTTGGCGGCGCGTCGCTCGAGGTGGTCAAGAACCACTCGCGCATGGTCTGCGAGGACGTGTCGCTGTTTGCCGCGGGCAAACGTCCGGTCCGGCTTGTGAACGCGGAGGCGCTCCGATGACGCGCGCGCCTGCGGTGCTTTCCGTCGACGCGGGCACGGGCGACTGCCGCGCGATCGCCTTCTCCTTGACTGGAGAGGTGCTGGCTTCCGCCGGCGTGGAGTGGACCTACGAGCGCGGCGCGTCGGCAGAGAAGGACGTGTTCGCGTTCGACCCGGACGCGTGCTTTCAAAGCGTCTGCGGCCTGATCGGCCGCGTCGTAAGCGCGCTGGACGGGTACCAAGTGCGGGCGGTCGCCGTGGCGAGCCAGCGGGACGGCATGGCGTTTTTGGACCGCTTTGGGCGCGAGCTGTACTGCGCGCCGAACATGGACCTGCGCGGCAAAGCCGTGCTTGCGGAGATGGAGCCGCATCGGGACGAGATTTTGCAACGAACGGGGCTGCCGCTGCACCCGATGTTCGGCCTGCCGAGGCTGCTGTGGCACAAGCGCTTTTTGCCGCAGGTATATGAGCGCATCGATTGCGCGATGATGCTCTGCGACTGGCTCGCGTACCGGCTCTGCGGCGAGAAGCGCAGCGAGCGCGCCGCTGCGGGCTCCTCGCAGATGCTTTCGCTGCAAAGCGCGGCGTTTGACAAAGAGCTTCTGGGCGAACTGGGGTTGCGAAGCGACATCTTCCCCGAGATCTGCGGGGCGGACGAACCCGTCGGCGCGCTGCTTAATTCGGTTGCTGCGGCAACCGGTCTGACGGGCGGCGTGCCGGTGTTCATCGGCGGAAGCGACGCGCACTGCGGCATCGCCGGCATGGGCCTGTTCGGTACGGGCGTGACGGCGGTCATCGTGGGTACGACGACGCCCGTGATGGCGATTCTGGACGCGCCGCACTTCGATCCCGCGGGAAACGCGTTCGCCGGTCCCGCCATGTGGGAAAACCAGTGGACGCTCGAGTGTAACGCGGGCGGCACCGGCCTCTCGTTGCGTTGGTTGCGCGATCTGCTCTGCCAGGGCGCGGACGACGCGTTCGGGCAGATGTCGCGGGAGGCGGAGCAAGTCGCGCCCGGCTGCGACGGCATGGCCGCCTATATCGGCGTCACGCTCGCCGGGGAACCGCAGACGGCAAACCTTGGCGGCTTCCTGTTTCCGGTGCCGTGGAACATTACGGACTTTACGCGCGCGCACTTCTTCCGCGCGGCGCTCGAAACCAACGCGTTCGGCGTGTGCGCAAACCTTGCCGCGCTGCGAGCGCTCGGCGCGGACGCGCCCGACGTGCTGCACGTCTGCGGCGGCCAGAGCCGCTCGGAGCTGTTCCTGCAAATCCTCGCGGACGCGAGCAATCTGCCGGTGCAGCCGTATCAAAATCCGGAAAGCACGGCGCTCGGCGCGGCGCTCTGCGCGGCAAAGGGCGCGGGGTACTTCGGCTCGCTGGACGAGGCGGCAAACGCGTTTGTCCGGCCCACGGAGCGGATCGAGCCGCGCGCGGACGGCGTAAAAGCCTATCGGGAGATATTCGGCCGCTGGATGGGACTTCGCGGTCATCTGTTGCGGTTCGGGCCGGCGGCGGAATAAGCGCGGGAGTGGGCGGGGGCGCTGCGGCGCGTCCGGCTGAGTAACAGCGAGCACCAAGAAAAAAGGTAACATGCGGGCGCGCCATTCAGCGCCGGCCACAATATAGTAAGCATCAAACAAAGGAGAGAACGGATTATTATGCTCATGCAAAAAGAGCGCGAGGACATCGTGCGGGTCGGCAAGCTTTTGTACGACAAGGGCCTGGTCCAGCTTTGCGGCGGGAACATCAGCATCTGCGACCGGGCGAGCGGCATGGTCGCCATCAAGCCCAGCGGCAAGGCCTATATCGAAATGCTGCCCGAGGACGTCATCATCATCGATTTAGACGGCAAGGTGATCGAGGGCAACACGAAGCCCTCCATCGAGACGCCGATGCATACCGGCATCTATAAAGCGCGGCCGGACATCCGCGCGATCGTGCACTGCCACCCGCCGCTCGCGGTCGCGTGGAGCCTCAAGGGAAAGAAGTACCTTCGCAGCGTGATCGCGGCGATGTATATGCTGAACGGCGCGGTCATGGTCGCCCCGTACGAGGACGCGGGGACGGACGCGCTGGCAAAGAGCGCGGTCAAGGCCATCGGCAAGGGCGGCTACGGCTGCATCCTGCAGGCGCACGGCGTGATCTGCGGCAGCGCGTACAGCGTGTATCAGGCCATGGAGATGTGCTACGTCATCGAGGACGCGTGCAAGATCGCAATCGCGGGCGAGATGATGGGCGGCGACACGTTCTACATCGACGAGCAGCTTGGGCTGGCCGGCGGCTACGACGGCATGGCGCGCATCCGCGAGGCCGACGCCGAGGGTTAAGCAAAACGCGGCTGCGCATCACCAAACTACTGTTTAGACGAAAAACAAAGCGGCATCCGTCCGAGCGAAGCCAAAGAGATCGGCCGCAGGTACGGTCCGCGCTTCGGATGCCAGCATCAAGGTATCAAAGGTGTTGAACTTATCAAGGAGGGATAGCGGCATGAACGGTTGGACGGTCCCGAAGCCGTCGGTGGAGGAGCTGCTGCGGGGGTGCAAAAGCGTGCTGATCGCGGGCTGCGGCGGCGGCGGCGACCTGGTGCAGAGCATCTCCATCATGAACTACGCTCGTGCGCTCGGCGTGCAGAACGTCTGTCTCGCCACTATTTCGGTCAATTGGTGGGGCAAGTATTCCGACGGCTGCGAGGTGTTCGACCTCGACTGGTTCCGGCCCTCGCAGCGTATCGGGAAGCATCTTGCGCGCATTCTGCCGGACACGAGGCTGACCGGCGGCATGGGCGCGGGCAAGTGGACCTACGAGGTCGCGGTCGCGAACCTGTTCGACGCGCCGGTGTACGCGATCGGCCTTTCCGGCGGCCTGCCCGGCGTGCGCGAGGCGTTCGAGACGATCGTGCGCGAGAACGGCTGCGAGCTGTTCATCTCGGCGGACATCGGCTCGGACGCGTTCTTTACCGGCGAGGAGACGCAGGTCTGCAGCCCGCTGATCGACGCCATATCCGTGCTGTGCGCGTCCGAGATGGACATCCCGGGCGTGTACGCGCTCAACGGCTACGGCGGCGACGCGGAGATGCACATGGCGCACCTCAACCGCAACGTGGGCGAGGCGATGCGCCGCGGCGGATACCTCGGCGCGAGCGGCATCACGCAGAGGGACGTCGCGGACCTTGTGCGCCTGTTCGACCTCATGGGGCCGGACGACGTGGAGCAGTGGCCGTGCCGCGCCGCGCGCGGCGAGCTGGGTGTGTTCTACTGCAAGCGGCTCTGGGGCATGGAGCGGATACCGGCCGCCGCGGTGACGTTCTATTTCGATCCGGACGTGATCTGCGGCATGAATCCGGCCATTCGGGCAATCCGCGGGACGACGACGCTGCAGCAGGCCGAGGATGCGATATTTCACCAATGCGGGCTTGTCTGCGAAACGCGTTTGGCGCTCGATCTGGATTACCCGGCCCCGCCGCAGTACCCGGACAAGCCGTAGGGAGGGCGCGGCCATGACGCTTTTTGAGTTCATCGCCGGCATGCCGAAGGCCGAGAACCACGTGCATTTAGACGGCGCGACCAGTCCGGCAAGCGCGCTGGAGCTTGCGCGCCGCAACAACGTGATGCTGCCGTTTTCGACCGTAGAGGAAGCGGACGCGCTCTACCGGTTCGAGAACCTGGATGGGTTTTTAAGCATCATCAACGCGGTGTGCCAGGTGATCAAGACGGCGGACGATTTTTACTATCTGACCGTCGAGCTGGCCAAGGACGCCGCGCGGCAGAACATCCGCTACCGCGAGGTCATGTTCTCCTGCGCGTACCACGAGGCGCGCGGCATCCCGTTCTCCGCGATGATGGAGGGGTTTATCGCGGGCAGGCGCGAGGCGCTGTACCGATACGACGTGTATTTTGCGGGGATTCCGGAGCTGGACCGGACGATGCCGCCCGAGGAGAATCTCGCGTTCGTTGACCGCATCGCCGCTTTTGCCGAGGACGCGGCGCTGGTCGCGGTCGGGTTGGACAACGCGGAGGCGGGCTATCCCGCGCACAGGCACGCGGCGGCGTTTGCCCGCGCAAAGGCGCTCGGGTTCGGCCTGACCGCGCACGCGGGCGAGGACTGCGGCCCGGCCAGCGTGATCGACACATTGGATTCCCTGCGCACCAGGCGGATCGACCACGGCGTGCGCTCGGTCGAGGACCCCGCGCTGGTAAAGCGGCTGGCCGACGAGAAGATACTTCTCACCGTCTGTCCGCTGAGCAACGTCTGCCTGAAGGTGTATCCGGACATGCGAAGCCACAGCTTCAAGCGGCTGTACGACGCGGGCGTGCCGGTGTCGGTCAACTCCGACGACCCGCCGTTCTTTCGGAGCGATTTAAACGGGAATTTCCTCGCCGTCGCCGAGGCGTTCGACCTGACCGCGGCAGAGCTTTGCGAGATTGCGAAGAACGCGTTTACGCATTCGTTCGCGCCAAAGACGCTGATCGACGCGGGCGTGCAGGCGCTGGACGAATACTTTAATGCCAACGCCGCACTTTTAACGCGCAACTGATCCATACGACAAACGATTTGGAGGGATGAGCATGCAGGTGCCGATCATGAAGGAGAAAACGCCGGGAAACCGTGTGCTGGCGTACGGCTACGAGGCGGTGGCGCGCGGCGCGCTGGAAGCGGACGTAAAGGTCGTTTCCGGCTTCCCGGGCACGCCGAGCTCCGGCGCGCTCGCCGCGCTCGCGTCCGTTGCGGACGAACAGGGCATCCATGTGGAGTGGTCGACGAACGAGCGCGTGGCGATGGAGCTGGCCTGGGGCGCGGCGAGCAACGGCGTCCGCGCGCTGTGCACGATGAACCATCTGGGCACCGACGTCATCATGGACGCGCTGAAATACACGGCCAACTACGGCGTCCGCGGCGGCCTCGTGCTGTTTGCGGGCGACGACGTCGGCGCCAACACGTCGGCTATCGAGTCGGACACGCGCGTGCTGGCCGCGAGCGCGGACATCCCGGTGCTGTCGCCGTCCTCGGCGGACGAAGCGCGCGTCATGACAAAGTACGCGTTCACGCTGTCCGAGGAGCTGGGCTGCCCGGTGGTCGTGCGCAGCGTCTGCCAGCTCATGATGCAGCGCACGCAGGTGCCCGTGGGCGAGCTGACAAAGGTTGAGAGCGAACCGGAATTTGCGCCGAACCCGCGCCGCGTCGTGATGTTCGAGCCCGGCACGATGCCCGCCGTCACCATCCACCGGTTTTTGCACAGGAATCTGGCTCGCGCGGCGGAGCTGCTCGCAGGTCAAGGATACGACCATGCGGACATCCGCGCGGGCGCGAAGCTCGGCGTCGTCTGCTGCGGCGCGTTGCTTCCCGTCGTACGGGAGGCGCTGTCGCGCTGCGGGGTTTTCGCTTCCATATTGAAGCTTGGCGTGATCCATCCGCTCAACGAGGAGCTGATCGCGGAGTTTGCCAAAAAGGCGGACCGGCTGATCGTGTTCGAGGAGGGCGAGGCGTTTGTCGAGCAGGAGATTTTCGCGCTGTTCGGCAGGCGCGGCTTTTCCGTGCCGGTGATCGGCCGGCTGTCGGGGGACATCCCGTTCGGCGGCGAGCTGTTCGTCAGGGACTGCGAGGCGGTGCTGCGGCGCGTCGCCGGCCTGCCCGCGCTGAAAGATGCGGACGCGGGCGCGGTCGATTATCTTGCAGAGCGCGGCCTCACGCTCTGCGCCGGCTGCGGGCACATGGGCGTGTTCTACGCCATCCGCAAGGCGCTGGACCAAAAGAACGGCGGCAAATACGTCGCCGTCAGCGACGCGGGCTGCGCGTTTATGGGCATTCTGACGCCGGCCAAGTCCATTAACTCCGCGACCAACATGGGCGGCGCGATCAGCTTCGCCAGCGGCGTGGCGCATTCCGGCGGCGATGCGCCGGTGCTCGCGCTCTGCGGCGACGGCGGCTTTTTGCACGGCGGCGTATCGGCGCTGGCCAACGCCGTGTTCAACGAGGCGAATATTGTGGTCATCCTGCTGGACAACGGCACCCTGGGCAACACCGG
>CAZKGE010000078.1:0-9195 GCA_964552065.1 uncultured Oscillospiraceae bacterium
TTTTGCTTCTTTTCTTTAAGAAAAGAAGCGGGAGTTTGAGGGCGGAGCCCTCAACGTGCTCCGTACCCCTTTTATACAAAAAAGGCCGCGCTTAGCGCGGCCTTTTCCAACTCATTTCACACCACCGTCGGCACGGCGCCCTCCGGGATCGGGCAGCGGTAGCCGTCGGCGGTGCGCGTCTCAAACTCCGTGCGGGCTTTTACGAGCAATTCCGGTTTATCAATCAGGTCGATCGCGGTGGCGGCGAGCACGCGGCCCGCGCACAAGAGGCCCTTGTGCGCGATCGAGCTCTTGCCCATGGCGACGGCCTGCCACGAATGGCCGGGGCAGCCGGAGGGCCACGTCACGCACGAAAGCTGCGCGGTCGGCGTTTGGTAGCTTACGTCGCCGACGTCGGTCGAGCCGGGGCGCGCGGCCGTGCAGACGTACGGCGGCATGCGGAAGTCGTTGAGCGGCTTTTTGCCGCCGTGCGACTGCGCGCGCACAAAGTCCGCGATCCGCTCGTCAGACTTGGCGCCGATGCCGGGCAGAGCGGGCTTTGCCGGGGCGTAGGTGCCGTACACGGCCTGCGCAAAGGCGGCCTCGTCGGCGGTGTACTGCGGCACGCCGCATTTGGCGAGATTCTCGTACAAAATCGATTCGAGCGCGAAGTTCGGCACGGTGTTGGCCATGCCGTCGATGAAGCGCTTTTGCATGCTCGTGCCGGTCATAAGCGCCGCGCCCTCTGCGATGCGGTCGACGCGCTCAAGCAGGTCGAGCGCGCCGGAAACCTCGTCGTCGCGCACCATGTACAGCACGCGCGCGTGCTCCTGCACGACGTTGGGCGAAACGCCGCCCGCGTCGGTGACGGCGTAGTGCACGCTCGCGGACCTGGGCATATGCTCGCGCAGGTACTGCACGCCGATGTTCGTAAGCTCCACGGCGTCGAGCGCGCTGCGCCCCTTGTCGGGTTCGGACGCCGCGTGCGCGGCCAGGCCGGAGAACGCGTACTCGACCTGCAAACACGCGCTGCATGAGCCGGTCACGACCTCGTTCGTGTCGCCCGGATGCCAGGTCAGGGCGGCGTCGAGCCGCTTCCAGAACCCGTCGCGCGCGAGGAACGCCTTGGACGCGCCGCCCTCCTCGCCCGGGCAGCCGTAGAAGATCCCGGTGCCGCTCTTTTTTGTCAGCTCCAGGTATCGTTTCACCGCGACGGCCGCCGCGAACGCGCCGGCGCCGAGGAGGTTGTGCCCGCAGCCGTGGCCCGTGTCCATGCCGGGCGCGGGGCGCTTTTCGGCGACGCCCGCTTGCTGCGAAAGCCCCGACAGCGCGTCGAACTCGCCCAGTATGCCGATCACGGGCCTGCCGGAGCCGAACGAACCCGAAAAGCAGGTCTCGATGCCGCCAAGGTTTTGTGTTACGGCAAAGCCCTCGGCCTTGAGCGCGTCGATATACAGCGCGGCGGAGCGGCGCTCGAGAAGAGACAGCTCGGCGTATTCCCAGATTTTGTCCGAGAGATCGCAGAAGAGCGCCCGCTTTCCCTCGACGGCCGCAAGGGCCTGTTCCTTATATTCGTTCATAGAATCTTGCTCAAAAACTCCTGCGTGCGTTTCTGTTTGGGGCTTGTGAACACCTCGTCCGGCGTGCCCTGCTCGACGATCTGCCCGTCGTCCATGAACAGGATGCGGTCGGAGATCTCGCGCGCAAAGCCCATCTCGTGCGACACGATCACCGTGGTCATGCCGTTTTTGACGAGGTCGCGGATGACCGAGAGCACCTCGCCGATCATCTCGGGATCGAGCGCGCTCGTCGGCTCGTCGAAGAGCATCATGTCCGGCTCCATGGCGAGCGCGCGCACGATCGCGAGCCGCTGCTTCTGTCCGCCGGACAGCTTCTGCGGGTACTCCGCGATCTTGTCGTACAAGCCGACCTGACGAAGCAGCGCCTCCGCCATGGCCTCGGCCTCCGCCTTCGTCTTTTTCTTGAGCATGACGGGCGCCATCGTGATGTTCTCGAGCGCCGTCATGTGCGGGAACACGTTGAAGTGCTGGAACACCATGCCCATCTTCTGGCGGTATCTGTTGATGTCCACGCCCTTTTTGTTGATCTGCACGCCCTCGAATATCACCTCGCCGCGCTCCGGCGTCTCGAGCAGGTTCAGGCAGCGCAGAAACGTGCTCTTGCCGCCGCCGGACGGGCCGATGATCGACACGACCTCGCCCCTGCGGATCGTTTCGGAGATGCCCTTGAGCACGCGCACGTCGCCGAAGCTCTTAAAAAGGTCTACCGTACGGATCATCTCGCTCATGCCGCGCTCACCTCCCCTTTATTTGCCGCGCGCTTTCCCCGCGAACCGGGCTCACTGTTGGCAAGCCGCCTTTCCAGCGCCGAAACGGCCTTGCTCAGCGTGAACGTGAGCACAAAGTAGATCGCGCCCACGATCATGAGCGGCTCGATCACGAGGTACAGCGCGCCGGAGATCGTCTTGTACTGCGTCATCAGGTCGCCCACGAAGAACGTGCTGGCCAGCGACGTCTCCTTGATGACCGTGACGAACTCGTTGCACAGCGCGGGCAGGATGTTCTTGACCGCCTGCGGCAGCACGACCTTGACCATGGTCTGGCGCTTGTTCAGCCCCAGGCTGCGCGCGGCCTCGGTCTGGCCGTAGTCCACGGCCTGTATGCCCGCGCGGATGATCTCCGCCACGTAACCGGCGCTGTTGAAGCAAAGCGCGATGGCGATGCACGCAAACTTGCTCAGCTCGAGCCCCGGCAAAAGGTCCGGCAGCAGGAAATAGAAAAAATACAGCTGCAGCAAAAGCGGCGTGCCGCGGATCACCTCGATGTACGCCGTCGCGAGCATCGACAAAGGCTTAAACTTCGACGTCTTCATGAACGAAACGAGCGTGCCGAGGATGACGCCGAACAGCACCGTAATCGCCGAGAGCAAAAGCGTGACGCCGAGGCCCACCGCGAACAGGTTGCCGTACTTTTCCAGCACGCGCACGATATTATGCCACATAGGGTTCTGACCCCCCTTTCATCCGGAATTTTTCAAGGTCACTAAGACAGCAATACAGCAACAACTCCATCGTACGCATCCCTCCCTGTCAGCGGCAACGATCGGACGCAGCGTTTTTTATGCAATGTGCCACGCCGCTCAAAGAATCAGATACAGCCCCATAACGGCCGCGACCGATCCCAGTACGACGACCGCCACGGACAGCTTCCTCCACGCCAGCAGGACGGCGATGAGGCCGCCGATCACGCCGACATACCACTTCCCCGCGTCCACGGAGAGGATGCCGGGGAAAACCAGGGCCGCCATGGCGGTGTACGGGATCATTTTCAGGAATTTTTCCATATTGGCATTCATACGGAGCTTTTCCAATAAGACCGCCGGCAGAGCGCGGGGTATATACGTTACGAGGCCCATTCCCAGTATCAGCAGGACGACCTCGGTCCTCATGATTTTCCCTCCTCCGGCCTTTCCATATCCACAAAGGCGACCCCGACCCCGGCGCATATCAGGGTGGAAAGAATCAGGGCCCAGCCGGAGGCAATCAACCGCGACAGGATCGTGTTGACGATTCCGGTCAAAACGACCAGCAGCCCGAGGCGGACATTGCGCTTGACGCTCGGCACCAGCAGCCCGAGGAACATGGCGTAGAGGGCGATGCCCAGGCTCACCGAAAGAACGGCCGGCAGAAAGGCCACGGCCGCCGCGCCGATCGCGGAACCCGTGACCCAGGAGACGTACGTGACCGAAAGCAAACCGAGAAAGAACCAGGCGGACGCGTGTTCCTCGCGTTCGATCGTGAAAATGGCGAACGCTTCGTCGGTCACGCCGAAAGCCGCGAGCAGCTTCATCCGGACGCTGTCCTGTTTCAGCCGATTCATCACGCAGGCGCTCATAATCACGTGCCGCAAGTTGAGTATGAAGGTCGCCACGACCATCGCGACGACGCTTGCTCCCCGCGCGTACATTCCGACCGCCATCATCTGGCTTGCGCCCGCGAAGACCAGGGCGGACATTCCCGCGGTTTCCCAAACGGAGAAGCCCGCCTGCCGCGCCATGACCGCATAGGCGATCCCGACGGGAACAAAACCCAATATCACCGGAATACCGGCCCTAAGGCCCGATACGTACTGCTGTTTATGCGTCATGGAGTCCCCGCATCGTCATCCGTCCGAGTCCCCCGGACATGCCCATACGGGGCGCGGCGCGCCCCGTATGGAAGCCGGAGATTTGGGCAAAAGCCCCCGTATGCTTTGTCGCCTTGTCCAGGCTCAATACTCCACGCCGAGCGACTCGGCCAACAGCGCCGCTTCGTCGAGCCACTTCTCGTACAGACCCTCGGCGTTGGCCTTCTTGATGATCTCGTTGACCGCGGCGATCAGGTCCGTCTCGCCCTTCGGCGCGCCGACGACCATGCCGTCCGTCGAATAATCGAACTCGAACGCCGCGATGGCGATCTGGTCGTAGTTCTTGACGAACGCCTGCGCGTTGTCGCCGCTTGCGGCCAGCGCGTCCACCTTGCCGGTGACGACCATCATGACGGCCTCGTTGAGGTTTGAGATCGGCTCGATCACGGCGCCCGGCAGCTGCTCGGTCACGAGATTGAATTGCAGCGACGCGTTCTGGGCCGCGACCTTCTTGCCCGCAAACGCCTCGGCGGAGTTATAGACGGATTCCTGGCCCTTGGGCACGATCAAAACCTGGCCGTCGGTGTTCTCGCCGTAGAAGCCGGACAGCTCCATGCTCTCGGCGCGCTCCGGCAGGTACGAAAGCCCGGAGATGCCCAGGTCGGCCTTGCCCTGCGTGACCGCGGCCTGCACGGCGGTAAAGTCCATGGCCTCGATGACGAGCTCCACGCCGAGCTGCTCGGCAATGTACTTGGCCAGCTCGATGTCGGAGCCGACGTAGGATTCCTGGCCCGTCTTGGTCAGGTCGATAAACTCGTACGGCGGATAGTCCGGGCTGGTCGCCACGACGAGCTTGCCGGCCGCCTTGATCAGGTCGAGCCGCGTCGGCACGGGCGTCGCGGTGGGTTCGGCGGTGGGCTCGGCTGTCGGCGCCGAGGTTGCCGCGGCCGCGGGCTCGGCGGCCGGCGCGGCGCAGCCCAGCGCGGCTACGCTGAGAATGACTGCAAGAAACAGGGCAATCGCTTTTTTCATGTTCGTTCCCTCCAACGCTCAATTCTTCGATGCCGTTAGTATAATAGTATAAATATGCAGTTGTCAATACATTTCTGCAAAATTTTTTGAGAATATATTTTCTTGCAATATTCCAGTGGTTATTAGGCATTTTTCTTGGCCTTCCTTCGCCCATTTCGATTCTTATGCAGATTTTATGCGCTATTATTCATTCCCCGCCGCATTCGGCGCGCGGTTGACGCTGCTTCCGATACACCGTATAATGTAGAAAAACGCCGGTGTCCAGGCGGTTGGGAGCTTTCGATGGAGGAGCTGCATACGTTCGCGGTGCTGTGCTACGGGGAGAGCCCGTACCTTTCCGACTGCGTGCGCTCGCTGCTTGCCCAGAGCGTAAAGAGCCGCATATTCCTCTCGACCGCGACGCCGAGCCCGCATATCCGGCGCGTCGCGGAGGAATTCGGCCTGCCCGTGCTCGTCAACCCAAACCCGCCCGGCATCGCCACGGACTGGCAGTTCGCCGCCGAGCGCTGCGAAACGCCGTACTACACGCTCGCGCACCAGGACGACCTCTACTATCCGAGCTATACGGAAAAGCTGCTGCCGCTGATGGCGCGCTCGATCATCGCGTTTACCGACTACGAGGAACTCGTCGGGGACGGTGTGCGGCGCCATACGCCGATGCTCGCGATTAAGAGGCTGCTGCTTTGGCCGTTTCTGTTTACGCGCAGCCTGAAGCGCACGTTTGGGAAGCGCATGATCCTGCGCTTTGGCAGCGCTATTTGCTGCCCGAGCGTGATGTACAGTAAAGCCCGCGTGTCCGGCTTTACCTTCAACCCCGCGTTCTCGGTCGACCTGGACTGGGACGCCTGGCTGACGCTGTCCGCGCGCGCCGGCGCGTTCTCATATTGTCCGCGTGTGCTGATGGCGCACCGCATCCACGCGGACTCCGAGACCACGCGGCAGATCGAGAATAACGGCCGGCACGCCGAGGACAGGCTGCTGATGGAGCGGCTGTGGCCCAAGCCCGTCGCCGCCGCGCTCGCCCGCCTCTATAAAACGAGCACGGGTTCCAACGGCAGCGCGAAGGGAGGGCCCGCATGACAAAAACGCGGGTGACCGTGCTGCTCTCGACGTTTAACGGCGGCCGCTACCTCGCCGAGCAGCTCGACAGCATCCTTTCCCAGACGCATACGAATTTAATCGTGCTCGCGCGCGACGACGGCTCGTCCGACGATACGCTCGGCATCCTGACAGCCTACGCGGCCCGCGACGCGCGCGTGCGGTTCTTTGCCGGCGAAAACATCGGTTTTCTGAATAGTTTCTTTACGCTGCTCGAACGCGCGGACGCGGGCGGCTACCTCGCGTTCGCGGACCAGGACGACGTCTGGCTGCCGAATAAGCTCGAAACGGCCGTCGCCTGGCTCGACGCGCACGATCCGGCAAAACCGCTGCTGTTCCACGGCGCGTACGCGATGGCCGACGAGCGGCTCGGCCATATCCGCGACGTGCTGCCGAAAAAGCCCCCGTTCTCGTTTGCGCGCGCGCTGACCGAGAACGTCTGCTCCGGCTTTGCGATGGTCGTCAACGGGGAGATGCGCCGCCAAATGCTGCGCATGGACCGCGGCGCTTTGGACTTCCACGACTGGCTCGCCGCGGCGATCGCGGCGGGCTTTGGTGAACTTTGCTTCGACGCGCATATTACCGCGCTGCACCGGCGGCTCGACTCGAGCGTGACCGCCGACCGCGCGTTCAAGGGCTTCGACTGGGCGCTGGACGCTCTGAAGCGCGATACGAACATGAAGAAGCGCAACATCGCGTTTTTTGCGGCGTACGCCGACCGCCTCGGCGCGCGCGAGCGCGAATTGCTGTCGCTGTTTACGCGCTTCGACGCCGCGGCGCGGCTAAAAAAGGCGTTCTATCCGTACCGCTGGCGCTACAGGCTGCCGGACGAGATCGCCGTGCGGCTTTCTATGCTGCGCGGCACGCTGTAGCGGGAGGGGCCGCCATGCGCATGCTGTTTGTCACGTTCTGGTCGTTCGACAACGAAGCCGCGGACGGGATCGCCCGGAAGATCCGCAGCGAGGCCGCGGCGTTTGGCGCGCTCGGTTTTGCCGTGGACCTGACGTTCGTAAAGGAGGGCGCGTTCTATATCGAGCGCGATGGCAAGCTTGAGCGTCTGTGCAAGAGCCGAAGGTTCATTACGCGCATCGTCGCGGCCTACGCGCTGGCCCGATTCCTTTCGCGCACGAACACGGGCTGCGCGACGCAGTGCATTGAAGCCGGCGTGGACAGCAGCTTTTTGCGCACGGACGCGGGCTACGGCTGCGCCTACGTGCGCTACGCGCTCGCCGACATGGGGCTTTTGCGCCTCGTGCGGGCGCTGAAGGCGCGGGGGATGCGCGTTTTTGTCGAGATCCCGACCTACCCGTACGAGGGGGAGTACCGGCGGGGGCTCCTGCCGCGGGCAAGCCTTTTGCTCGACCGGCTGTACCGCGGCCGCGTGTTCCAATCCGTCGACCGCGCCGTGGTCTATACGTCCTTTGACGAGGTATACGGCGTGCCGACGGTCCGCACGTCGAACGGCGTGGACGTTTTTTCGCTGCCCGCGTGCAAAAAGCGCGGCCCGTCCGGGCGCGTCGAATTGATCGCGGTCGCGGGGCTGTCGCGCTGGCACGGCTACGACCGGCTCATTACGGCCATGGGCGAATACCGAGCGCAGCGCGGGACGCTCCCGTGCCGCTTCCACGTCGTCGGCGGCGGGGCGGAGCTTGCCCGCTACAAGGGGCTCGCCGCGCGGTACCGCCTCGAGGACGACGTGTTGTTCTACGGCTTTCTCAGCGGCGCGGCGCTCGACAAAGTGTTCGACCTGGCCGACGCCGGCGTCGGCTCGCTCGGCTGGTACCGCGTGGGCGCCGCGGAGAACAACGCGATCAAGCTGTTTGAGTATCTCGCGCGCGGCCTGCCCGTCGTCTACGCGGGCAAATTGCGCGAGCTGCCGGGGCTCCGGCCGTACCTGCTCGAGGTGCCAAACGACGATACTTTGCTCTCGGTCCCGGACATCGCGGCGTTCGTGCGGAATCTCTACGATACGGCTTCCTACGACGGCGTACACGCGCTGCTGCGCGCGCGCGCTACGGACCTTTGCTCGATGGAGCGGATGCTCGGGCCCGTCGCGGACGCTTTGACCGCCGCGCGGCCGGAAAAGGAGATGGAAAAATGAGCGCGCTCGCCTATTTTGCCGCCCTGCTGCTCGCCTACGGCGCGTTCCTCGCGTTCGCGCTGCTATTGTACCAGCTGCTCTCGCTCTCGCCCGAGGAGAGCGTGGCCGCGTCGGCCATGGGCATCATGCTGCTCGTCTTTACCGCGGGGCTTTTGGGGAACGCGGCCGCCGCGTTCTATCTCGTTCTCGCGTGCGCCGCAATGGGCTTTCTGCTCTACGCGCTGCACCCGCGTGCTAAGGGGAGGGCTGCGCTGACCCTTCGCCGCGCATCAAAGCCCGGCGGCTACGGCGCGTTCTTCTCACCCGGCGTGCTGCTGCTGACCGCGCTCGTGCTTTTTGCCGCCTGCGCGTTCTGCGGCACCTGCTTCTACAACTGGGACGAGTTCGCGCACTGGGGCCGGGCCGTGCGTTATATGCTCGCGACGAACCGATTGCCGTCCGGCGCGGACTTCGACGGGTTTTCGTACATGCAGTCGTGCACGACATACTTCCATTATTTCGTCGGGAAGATCACGGGCTTCGACGAGGCGTCGCTGTATGTCTCGAACGCGCTGCTCTGGGGCGCGGCGCTGCTTTTGCCGTTTTCCGGCGCGAACTGGAAGAGCGCGGGGCGCGTGTTCCTCTACGGCCTCGTCGTATCCCTTGCCATGTACGCGCTCTACGAGATCCCCTATTACAACCTCTACACCGACCAGGCCGTGGCCCTGTGGAGCGGCGCGCTGATCGCGTACCTGATGCGCTTCGGGTACGGTAAAAAACGATTGCTTTTATGCGGCGTCTGCCTCGTCTGCATCGGCATGATGAAGCCGCAGGCGGGCATCCTGCTGGCCGTGATCTGCG
>CAZKGE010000079.1:0-9110 GCA_964552065.1 uncultured Oscillospiraceae bacterium
CCAGTTCCCGTTCTTGCGGAAGCGCCGCTCCGCCTCCGCGACCGAAAGCGCGCGCGCGGGGCAGAACGCGACGCAGCGGCCGCAGTCTACGCAGCGCGCGTCGTCGCTAAACAGCGTTCCCGACGCCTCGTCAAAGCTGTGTACGCCGTTTGAGCACTGCTTTTCGCAGGCGCGGCAGCGCGTGCAGCGCGCGTCGTCGCGGACGACAAAAAACCTTGGCCCGATTCCGTTCATAATGCCGCCCCGCCTTCCACCGGCACGATCAGCGGCTCTCCGCCGCGCGGCGCGAACACGTTGACGACCTCCGGCTCCATCGCGCGCACCGCGCATTCCTCGCTCGCCACATATACGCGGTCACCCTTTTCCGCCGCGATCAGCGAGCGCAGCTTGAGCCTGTCGTTGAGCGCCATCATGCCGCCCTCGTAGCCGAGCAGGATCGAGAACGGGCCCGTGACGAGCAGGCTCGAAAACGTGTTGCGCAGGTACGACAGCCGCGCGCGCTCCTTTTCGCTCTTTCGCGCGATCGTCGTCCAGAACGGCGCGGCGATCACGTTTGCGACCTCGGGCAGCGTCAGCCCCTGCTTGCGGCACAGGTAGTCGACGATGTAGGTGATGACCTCCGTGTCCGTTAAAAGGCTGCACTTGTAGCCGAACATCTCGATGAAACGCCGGTTCGCGTCGTAGGACGAGATCTCGCCGTTGTGCACGATCGAGTAATCCAGCATCGCAAACGGATGCGCGCCGCCCCACCAGCCCGGCGTGTTCGTCGGATACCGGCCGTGCCCCGTCCAAAGATACCCCTCGTATTCCTCCAACCGGTAGAACGAGCCGATGTCCTCCGGGTACCCGACGCCCTTGAACACGCCCATGTTCTTGCCGGACGAGAACACGTACGCGCCGTCGATCCCCGTGTTCATGCGGATCACCGCGCGCACGACGTACTCCTTCTCGTCGAGCTGGCTGTCCGCCAGGCGGTTGTGGTGCGGCAGCACGAAATACCGCCAGATCAGCGGCTCGTCGGTCACGCGCTTCGTCTTGCGCGTCGGAATCTTGGAGAGGTTGGCGACCTCGAACATCTTGTCGAGGTACTGCTCCGTCTCCTGGCGCGATTCCAGGCTCTCGTAAAAGATGTGCAGCGCGTACAGGTCCCGGTACTGCGGATAGATGCCATAGCCGGCGTACCCGCCGCCGAGGCCGTTCGACCGCTCGTGCATCGTCGCCATCGCATTAAGTATCGTTTCGCCGGAGAAGCGCTCCCCCGCGCGCGAGATCACGCCCGCGATTCCGCAGCCGGACGGAATCCGTACCTGGCCCTCGCGTTGCAGCATGCCCGTTCCCCCCTTGCCCGCCGTACGGCCGCGCGCTCGCTTTTATGAAGCGGTTTTGCGCGCGGCGCGTTTGTTTTTTAGCAGTATAGGTTGTTGCGGGCGCGTTGTCAACAATTTTGCATAATATATCATATAGAACTTCAAAATAAAGGATTTCATGCAAAATATGCGGGTCATTTTCATTAATTTTGCAGTATATGATTCAGATATTATTCATATCGGGCTTTGGCGCGGGTGCGGCCGCGCCGCAGATTTGCGTCGAAACGGTGTAACCAAAGTGCGGCCCGCCGGTGCAAGCGGGCCGCGATGGAAGAAGGAACGGGGAACGGTTTTTCTTTTCTTTCGGGAAAGAAAAGAAACAAAAGAAAGTCGGGAATGGTTTCAATCGATTTTTTTCAGCAGGAAGCTTTGGCCGCTACTTCGTGATCGCCTCGCCGCCGGCGTAGACCGTAAAACCGTTCGTCACGATGTCGGATACATTCCCGGCAAACGAGCTGATATAGCTGTCGCCGGTCAAAACCCACCGGCAGCCGTCACATAGCGTGACCGCGACCTCGCCGGCCGCGCCGGACGCGTTGATCGTGCCCGAGAACGTGGAGCCGTCCGAAAGGACCAGCTTCAGCGACGAGATGGCGTCGGCCGTGATGGCGCCGGCAAGCTGCTGCGACGAAGCGGTGAACGTGCACGTCCCGCCGTTTTTGCCCTGCTCGCCCCAGCCGCGCGCGCTGGCGTTGCCCGCCACCGTGAGCAGGTTCTCGTTGGCGAGCGTCAAAGCGACGTTCGTCAGCGAGATCGTGCAGGTCGTGTTGGTCATGTAGAACATGTCGCCCCGCTTTGCCGCAATGCTGCCGCCGGTCGCCGTAAAGCTCGAGTGCCCGACCTCGGCGTCGCCCGACATGCTCTGGTAGAGCATGACGTTGTGCACGTTCTCGCTGCCGTCGGCGCTTTTTGCCATGCTGCCGGTGAGCGTGCAGTCGGTAAGCTCCACGCTGTTCTTGCCCTCGACGACCACGGCCTCGGACGCGTTGGCGGTCAGCGCCGCGTTCCTGACCTGGATGGCGGCCGTGCTGTAGATCGCCGGGCTGCCCGTGCCGTTGGTCACGTAGGTGCCGCCGTCGACGCTGACGGCGCCGCCGCCGCGGTCGGAGCGGATCGCGGCCGACGAAGCGCCCTGCGTCTCTACGTCGAGATTTACCGCGTTCATCGCGCCGCCGCCCGTGGTCTGGATGCCGCCGGAGTTGTTCTGGGTCGTGCGGATCGTGGAGTCGGAGATGTTCACCGTCGTGCCGGTGCCGTAGCTGAACACGCCGTTGCCGTTGACCGCGTTCGTGGTCACGGACGCGCCCGTTATCGTGACCGTCGCGCCGTTTTCGGCGAGCAGGCCCGCGTTTGTTCCGTAGAAGTCGCCGTTCTCCGTGCTGGACGAGCTGCCGCCGGTCTTCTCGACCGTGATGTTGCTCAAGCTCACCGCCGCGCCGTCGACGCGCAGCGCGTTCTCGTCGTCGCCGGACGAAGCGTAGGTCTCGCCGTCGATCGCGGCGGCGTCGGCCAGCGTGGTTGCGGCCGTACCGTTTGTGACCTCGCCGCCCGTCTGCCCGCCGCCGGGCGCGCCGCCGGGCATGCCCATGTCGAACGAACGCACGACGATCGTCTCGGCGGCATTATCGTCCAAAAGCACGACCTCGAGGACGTCTCCCGCCTCGATGTCGGCAAGCGTGCCCGCCGCGCTTTCCTTCCCGCTCTGCACGGTGATCGCGGTCGCGTCATTGACCGTGAACGTGATGGTCTCGCCGCTCTCGGTGAACGGCAGGCCGCCGCGGCCATCGTCCTGACCGCCACCCGGTCCGCCGTTGCCTTGGCCGCCGGACGTGCCGTCCTGCGACATCGCGGGCGGGGTGCCCTCGGGCTGGTTGCCGCCGCCAGACTGGCTGTCAGACGCGCCGTCCTGCGACGCCGCGGGCGGGGTGCCCTCGAGCTGGTTGCCGCCGCCAGACTGGCCGCCGGACGCGCCGTCCTGCGACATCGCGGGCGGGGTGCCCTCGGGCTGCTGTCCGTCCTGGCCGTTCCCGCCGCCCTGTCCCGCGCTAAAGCCGCCCTGCACACCGTTCCCGCCGGCTTTCGGGCCATTGCCGCCCGCCTCCGCGCCCTGCCCGATCGTGCCGACCGCCGCCGTGACCGTGGAGCCGTCTACGCTCTGCACCAAAACGATGAGCGCCCCGTCCTGCGCGGCAGCAACCTCCGGACCGGCGGCCGACTGGGCGGTCGCGCCGCTCTTTGCGTCGGACGCCGCGTTTCCCACGGCGTTTTCCACGGCGTTTCCCGCGGCGCAGCCCGACAGCGCGCCGAGTAAAAGCGATGCCCCGCACAAAATGGAAAATGCCGAACGAATTTTCATATACCCTCCTTTGTCCACTGTTCTTGGCACCCATTCTATTGGCGCATTATGGCAGCATTGTAGCGGCGGGATGGTTTCTGATGCGCTCCGTTTGAAACCTTTTTGAACACGCGCGAAAAAAAGTCCCGCCGCGCGAAAAGCGCGGCGGGTCGAAAGCAGAAGGTTCAGGCTCATGGCCTCGATGCCCGTCTTTATGCAGACACGGTTTTAAAGGTATCTCGAGAATACTCGACCGAAATCGGCTGTCCGCAGGCCGGGGATTCAAACGAACCCGCGCGGTCCCGCCGCTACGCCCGCTTCGGCCCCGCCGCGTCGAACAGCGGCTCGAACGCGTCCAGCCAGTCGCCCTCGAACAGCTCGATCAGCCCCGCGTCGCTCGCGGCCGAGAGCTTCGCGTCGACCGGGATGCGCGCCACGAGCGGGATGCCGTATTTTGCCGCGATCCCGTCCGCGCGGCTCTCGCCGAACGGCTCGATCCTGCGCCCGCAGTCCGGACACGCAATATAGCTCATGTTCTCGACGAGCCCCAATACCGGCACATGCATCATATCGGCCATGTGGATGGCCTTCTCGACGATCATGCCGACCAGCTGCTGCGGCGTGGTCACGACCACGACCCCGTCGATCGGGATCGACTGGAATACCGTCAGCGGCACGTCGCCCGTGCCTGGCGGCATGTCGATGAGCAGCACGTCGATGTCCTTCCAGATCACGTCCGTCCAGAACTGCTTGACCACGCCCGCGATCATCGGCCCGCGCCAGACCACCGGATCGGTGTCGCTCTCGAGCAGAAGGTTCAGGCTCATGACCTCGATGCCCGTCTTCGTGCGGACGGGGAACAGCCCCTGCTCCGTCGCCGCGGCCTTTTCGGTCAGGCCGAACGCGCGCGGAATCGACGGGCCCGTCACGTCCGCGTCCAGGATACCCACGTTGAGGTTATTGCGCTTTGCGAGCACCGCCAGCAGCGACGTGACGAGCGATTTTCCCACGCCGCCCTTGCCGCTGATGATGCCGATGATCTTCTTAACCCGGCTCATCTCGTGCGGCTTCTCCCAAAAACTCGTGCGCTCGGAACAGTTCTCCTTGCAGGAGGCGCAATCATGCGTGCAGTTTTGGCTCAAAATTCGTTTGCTCCCATCGTTACACTTGCGGTTCCCCGCCGTTTCCATTATACGCGGATACGCCGCGCCGTCAATCCGGACGGTTACGCTTTTCCTGCTCGAGGCACCAGACCTTGAGGATTGCCGCCTGCGTTTTGCCGTCGCGGATGCTGCCGGAAAGCACGTCCGAAGCGAGCGTTGCAAGCGGGATGCGCTCCACCAGCAAAAACTCGTCGTCGTCGGCGTGCGCGCTTTTAAACTTCAGCCCGCGCGCGAGGAACAGGTGGATCGACTCGTCGAATATTGCGACGGAGGAATAGAACTCCCCGAGGTACTCGAACGACTCCGCCTCCGCGCCGGTCTCCTCGGACAGCTCGCGCCGCGCGCAGTCGAGCGGGCTCTCGCCCGGGTCGAGCTTGCCCGCCGGCGCCTCCAGCAGCACGCGGCCGAACGGATACCGAAACTGGCGCACCATGACGACCTCGCCGCCGTCCGTCAGCGGCACGACGCAGACCGCGCCCGGATGATGCACGACCTCGCGCGTCGTCAACGCCCCGTTCGGCAGCCGCACGGTGTCGCGCACAAGGTGCACGACTTTGCCCGAAAAAATCTCCTCGGACGATACCTTCTCTTCCGTTAAGTCCAATGCCGTTCCTCCCGCCGGTTCAATACAGTTTTTCCACGAGCGCGAGCACCTCCTCGCGCGATAATCCCAGCGACTTGTAGCGCATAAGGTCCTGCGCCATCAGCTCCTCGGCAAGCCGCACCCGTTTATCGTCGCGTTCGGGCGCTTTTAGCTGCCGGACAAAGCAGCCCTTGCCCGCCAGAGTATCGATCAGGCCCGCGTGCTCGAGCTCCTCCCAGGCCTTCCGTACCGTGATCACGCTGATGCGCAGCTCGCGCGCGACGGTGCGGATCGGCGGCAGGCAGGTCCCGCCCGGCAGCCTGCCCTGTATGATCTGGGCGCGCAGCTGCTCGAATATCTGCCGGTAGATCGGCTCGTCCGATGTTGTCGAGAGATTGATGTCCACGCGCTTTCCTTACAGGTCGACCGATTCAAACAGCTTCGCCGCTATCCTATAGGATACCAGCGTCAGCACGATAAATGCAAGCGCCCCCGCGGCAAGAACGGCGAGCTGAACGGGCAAAAACGCGGGATCGCGCGTGTCGAGCGCCGCTTTGAATGCGGGCACGGCCTGCACGGCCAATTCCGCGGCCACGATGTACACGGTGATGACCGCGCCGCCGAGAATCAGCGCGCGGCCGACCTTGTACGCGGTGCGGTAGAACGCGGGCAGGAACGTCACGTTGAACAGGCCGAACATGAGAAGCGCGAGGCCGAAGAACGCGGCGTTGGCCTCGATGCCCACGGGGTTGCCCGCGGGGTTCGGGTTGGCGCGAGCGGTCAAAAGCGCGAACGGCACGGCGCAAAGCAGCTGGGCAAGCTCGACCGCAGCCACCGTCACGCAGCGCCCCTTGACCACGTCGCGCTTTTTCACCGGCAGCAGCGCCGTAAACCACACGTCCCGGTTTTCCCGGGCCGAGAGGAACAGAAAGAAGACCGATAAACACGTATACAGAAACGCCACGTAGTACGGATAGGCGGGGATCAGCAGCATCGCGCCGAACGAGAGGAACAGCAGGTTTGTCGGATGCAGCGCGAGCCGGAGCTCCTTATACAGCATCGCTTTCATGACGCGTCGCCCCTTTCGATGTGGATCATGATGGACTCGAGGTCCGCCGGCGCGATCTGGAGGCCATCGCACGCGCCCAAGTCCTCCTTTTTCACCAGCGCCTGGAAGCCGAACGCGTGACGCCGAACGCCGATCAACGCGCGGTTCTGCACCTGGGTCAGCGGCGCCTGCCCGCCCTGCACGAGCCGGTACGCGTCGAGGAAGCTGTCGCGGTCGGCGCTGGACACGATCCTGCCGTTGCGGATATACGTGATAAAGTCCGCGCACTTGTCGAGGTCGGACGTGATGTGCGTCGAGAACAGGATGCTGCGCTCGCCGTCCTCGATCAGCGTCTGGAAGATCTCGAGCAGCTCGTCGCGCGAGACGGGGTCGAGCCCGCTCGTCGGCTCATCGAGCAAAAACAGCTTCGCGTCGTGCGAGAGCGCAAGCGAAAGTGCGAACTTGACGCGCATGCCGCTCGAAAGCTCGTCGATGCGCTTATCCGGATCGAGGGAAAAGCGCTTCAGGTACGCGGCAAACGCCGCGTCGTCCCAGGCTTCATAAAAGCGCTTCGTCACGGCCGCAATCGCGGAAAGCCGCTTTTTCGGATAGTAGTCCACGCCGCCGAACACGACGCCGAGCCGCTGCTTGCACGCAATCTCGTCGCTGAAAAAATCGCGTCCGAACATCTCGACGGCGCCGCCGTCGGCGTGCACGAGGTTCAGCATCGATTTGAGCGTCGTGGTCTTGCCCGCGCCGTTGACGCCGACAAAACCCATGATGTAGCCCGCGGGCAGCGAAAAGCTCACGCTGTCGAGCGTGAACTTCTCGTACCGCTTGGTCAGGTTCCGAATCGAAAGGATATCCAACCGCCAGCCGCCTCCCAACTGTGTATATCGTATATGCACAATATACCGCTTTGCGACGCGGCTGTCAAGGGGGTGGGGAGCAAAACCGGCGGCACTGGGGAGCGACCCAGCGGCAAGGGTGCGGGCGATCATAGCGGCGGCGAATGACGGGTTTACAGAGTAGCGGCCGCCTGCGACGCGGCGACCGGCTCCGAGACGGTGCTGCGGTTCTGTTGCCGGGCAGACCGTGCTCCCTTTCCCGCGCTGTTTACAAGCGCCGCGCGATGTGGTATATGTGAACCGGGCGCGGGCGCGCGGCTCAATCCTGGCCCGAAGGAAACTGGATTATGAAAGCGGACGAGCGGGACGGCTTTTACAATGTACTGCGGCTGCACGCGGCGCTTTATCCGGCGATGGAGCCCGCCGATGCGGTCAAGCTTGCCTACCAAAGCGTGTTTGGCGGCGGGCACCTGATCGCGGACGCGGCGGAGGGGCTGCGGCGACTGTCCGATGAACGTGCGCTTGCGCGCGCGGACGCGGCGGCGGAGGGTGTGGGCGCGGCAGGCGTGTCCAGGCGTATCGCAGCAGGCAGCACGCCGATTTGTGCGGACGCGCGCAGCGCGGCAAGCAAGCCCCGGCGCAGCGCGGCCGGGGAGTTCAAACCTAACGCAGCGCACGGAACGCCAGCCAATGCGGATGCGCACGGCGTGGTAGAGCGCGCAGCCGCAGCGGAGCCTTGGCGCGGGGCGGCGAACAAAGACCCCACCCCCAGGGCGTTTACGCCGATCGGCGGCGGGTTCGCGCGGCTGGAGCTGACCGCGGCGGCGCTTTCGCCGCTGCCGAACGAGCTGTTGTTTCGGATGTTCTACCTATCGGCGCAACGGCCGTCCGGCGATAAAGAGGCATTCTCGGCGGCGCTCGACGCGCTGCGCGCGGCCGCCGCGGAGGGGGTGTTCGCCTTCCCCGTATCCGCGCTGGACGAGTATCTGGCCGCCTACCGCGCCGCGGGCTGTCCGCCGGTCAGTCACAGCGAGACCTACCGGCGCGAGTACCAACCGGCCTACCGCGTGGTCGACGCGATATGCGCGGAGCTTTTGCCGCTGATCCTGCGGTTAGCCGCGCTGCAAAAACGGGGACGGCCCACCGCCGTAGCGATCGACGGGCAGGCCGCCGCGGGCAAGACCACCGCGGCGGCATACCTTTCCGAATTGTTTTTCGCCCCCGTCGTGCACATGGACGATTTCTATCCGCCGCCGGACATCCGCACGCAGCGGCGGCTTGCCGAACCGGGCGGCAACGTGCACTACGAACGCTTCATCTCCGAGGTGCTGCCGCACCTCGGCTCCGGCGCGGCGTTTTCCTATCGCGTCTTCGACTGCGGCCGCGCCGCGTACGCCGGGACGCGCGACATTCCCGCGTCGCAGCTCGTGCTCGTCGAGGGCGCGTACAGCCTGCACCCGGCGTTCGGCAATCCCTATGCGGCCTCTGCGTTCTTCGCCGTCTCCGCGGCCGAGCAGGAGCGGCGCATCCGCGCGCGCAACGGCGCCGCCGCCTGGGAACGGTTCTGCGACATCTGGGTCCCGATGGAGGACCGCTATCACGACGCGTTCGGCATCCGCGCGCGCTGCGGCGACGTGATCGAGGTTGGGGGAGCGTAATGGGGGACATAACGAGGGGAAACGTTGGAGGCTCCGCCTCCAACCCTCCGTTTGCAGGGGCTCCGCCCCTGCACCCCGCCAAGGGTCTGAGACCCTTGGAACCCGCAG